>CAZQEF010000235.1:0-3415 GCA_964592325.1 uncultured Treponema sp.
TTTGTCGCGGTAGGCGAAACCGTGGATTCTGCGTTTCTTGCACAGGAAGGGATTCCCCTTCACAAGGACGGACGGCTTAAAACGACCGGGTTTTCGGGAAAAATCAAGGGAAATATCTGGGCAATCGGGGATGCCGTTTCCGGTCCGGCGACCGCAGCCGAGGCAATGGGCCTGGGAAAACAGACCGCGCGGGCGCTTGACCGGGAACTCATGGCGCGGGATGTATTTTCCACCCTCTTTACCGATTTCACTTACCGGAACGAAATTCCGGCAGAACCGGGCAAGGGAAAAATGAACCGGTCACGGTGTGTGCCGCCCGCCGAACGGCGGGGAAATTTTCAGGAAATATCGCTCGGATACAGCGGCGATCAGGCCCTGCAGGAAGCTTCACGGTGCCTGCGCTGTGATGTACGGAACAACGCGCGAAGTCCGTGGCGCTAGGAGGCACAGATGAACGATGACAATATGATTGTAATAACCATTGACGGCCGGACGGTTGCTGTGCCTGCGGGGACGACCATTCTCAATGCCTGTAAACAGGTCGGTATTAAAATCCCTACGCTCTGTCATCTTGAGGAAGTATGCTCCAACGCCTCATGCGGTATTTGCGTGGTTGAGGTTGAAGGTGCAAAAAGTCTGATTCGCTCCTGTGTACAGAAGGTTGCCTCCGGAATGAAAATTCATACGGCAACCGCCCGGGTCATGAAAGCCCGAAAAACGGTAACCGAACTGATTCTGGCGAACCATCCGTTTGAATGCCCCACCTGCCTGCGGAGCGAAAGCTGCGAGCTTCAGGCGCTCGCGGCGCAGATGGGAATAACCGAGCAGCATTTTCCCCCGACCAAAAAACGAACGGCAGCCGATTTTATCGGATGGGGAGTCCTGCGGGACAACAACAAGTGCATATTGTGCGGACGATGTATCGCAGTCTGCCGGGAAGTGCAAACGGTATCCGCCATTGATTTTGCCGGCCGCGGAATCAGGACCCGCGTCGCGCCGTTCATGGACAAGGCATTGAGCGAGTCCGTCTGTGTTTCCTGCGGGCAGTGTACGGTCGTTTGTCCCACCGGCGCGCTGACCGAGCGTGATCAGACCGATGAAGTATTCGATGTCCTTCATGATCCGGAGCTCACCGTCGTGGTACAGACGGCGCCGGCGATCAGGGCCTCGCTTGGCGAGGAACTCGGAATGAAAGACGGTTCCCTGGTCACCGGGAAAATGGTTACCGCGCTCAGGAGGCTCGGATTCAACAAGGTGTTCGACACCCAGTTCACCGCCGACCTCACCATCATGGAGGAGGGAAGCGAGCTCTTGCACCGCCTTTCCGGCGGCGGAGTTCTGCCCATGCTTACCTCGTGTTCACCGGGCTGGATTTCGTTCATTGAAACATTCTATCCGGATCTGGTGCCGCATCTTTCCTCGTGTAAATCGCCCCAGCAGATGTTCGGCTCCGTTGCGAAGACCTGGTGGGCAGAGAAAGCCGGCGTTGATCCCGCAAAGATAGTAGTAGTATCCATCATGCCCTGTACCGCGAAAAAGTTCGAAGCGAAGCGGCCGGAGATGCGGGATGCCTGGAAGTGGTGGAAAGAAAAGGGGAGAAAGGACAGCCCCTATTATGATGTCGATTTTGCCCTGACGACCCGGGAACTGGCTCGTATGGTTAAGCGTGCGGGAATCGATTTTGCTTCGCTTCCGGAGGAAATGTACGACGATCCCCTGGGTGAAAGTACGGGTGCCGCCGTCATCTTCGGAACCACCGGCGGAGTCATGGAAGCAGCCGTCCGGACTGCCTATGAACTGGCGACCGGAACCCCGCTGCCGAAGCTGGAACTGGAAGCGGTCCGCGGATTTAACGGCATCAAGAGTGCTTCATTGCCCGTAGGAGACACGACCCTGAAAGTGGCCGTGGCACATACCCTGAAAAACGCGCGTGTCATTCTTGAGGAAATCGCCGCGGGAAAGAGTGAATACGCTTTTGTGGAGATCATGACCTGCCCGGGCGGATGCATCGGCGGCGGAGGTCAGCCGGTAGCGACTACCTGGGAAAAGAGGGAAAAAAGAAAAGCCGCGATTTACCGGGAAGACGAGCAGCTTCCTTTGCGAAAGTCGCACGATAATCCTTCAATAAAAACGCTGTACACGGAGTTTTTCGGAAAGCCGCTCGGGCACCTTTCGCATGAACTTTTGCATACGGAGTACCGGAAGCGCCAGGGTCTCTAAAAAAAACCGCAAGCGAGTGCTTGCGGTTTTTGGCGCATTTTTTTACCTCGCTATTACTCTATGCTTCCATATTGAATTCTGATGACATTCCATGACAGAGGAGAGATTGTCGAGGAAATTTCATCATTGGTGATTCTTGTGTTATCAACAGTCTTGGGGAGGACCTTTTCCGGTTCTGTAGCCGAGTTGGTGGCAAGTGGATCAGGATGAGCCAGAACGAGGTGTTCCTGCACCGATAGACCCGTAAAACCCGTAACTTTGAATTCAAGCTGCAGTTCTTTCGTGGCATGCCGGTTTACGCAAAAGAACACCAGTTCGTGCCGGTCACGGTGCAAAATGCCGACTGCTTCGAGATACGGGATCTCGCCGAGTGTTTCGCTGTGATAGGATTCCGACGAGATGACGGTCTGGAGCACTTCGCCCCTGCCGTACCGGGAACAATGCAAAAACGGATAGAAGATGGTCTGCCGCCATGCGGGACCGTCGTTTTCAGCCATGACAGGCGCTATGGTGTTTACGAGCTGGGCGAGACAGGCCATGCGGACGGATTTCGCGTGACGCAGAAGGACGATCAGGAAGCAGCCGACCACGAGCGCGTCTTCCATTGTGTAAATGTCCTCCAGAAGCTTCCTTCCAACCTGCCATTCATCCGCTTCCGATTCGCAGCCATCAGAATGATACCAGACATTCCATTCGTCAACGGAAAGTTTTACCGTCTTCCTGCTCCGTTTTTTGGCCTTTACAAACTCGACGGTGTTTTCCACCGTGGTGATGAAATTCTCAAACTTGACCGATTCAGCGAGGAAGGTTTCACGGTCGTTGTTTATTTTTTTCGCGTAGGTATGCAGGGAAATATAGTCCACATGCTCATAACAGTGTTCCAGGACGGTCGCTTCCCATTGGGGAAAGGTCGCCATGCCCGGTCCGGAGCTGCCGCACACAACCAGTTCCAGCGTCGGATCAAAGAGCTTGAGCGCCTTGGCGACCTCTTCCGCAAGTTTGCCGTATTCTTCCGCAGTCTTGAATCCTATTTGCCAGGGACCGTCCATCTCGTTTCCGAGACACCACACGCGGAAATTATACGGCTTTTCCCTGCCGTGCTTTTTCCTGAGATCACTCCAGAAGAGGCCGCCCGCGTGGTTGCAGTATTCAACCAGATTTCGAGCGTCGTCTATGCCGCGGGTGCCGAGATTTA
>CAZQEF010000236.1:0-2465 GCA_964592325.1 uncultured Treponema sp.
ACTCCCATCGCTCGTTGAGTATCATGCCATACGGAATCAGCAGGAACTTGAAGAATGGACACATAAAACACTTACAGAAAGAATGGGGAATTCGGCTGATACCGTAATCCGCCGTGTAGTGTCGAACCTTGCAGAATCCGGTGGTGTTCACGCCGATCAGGAGCAATTTGCCCGGGACATTGCCGAAGCACTGCGTGAGACCGGTAACGATCTGGAAATCATAAACGTATCTGTTCAAAACAGGCGGTTCCCGGATCTTTCCCTGTATCAAACCGCTGCCCGAACTTTTGAAACGTACCAGAATCAGCGCAGAGTACTCTGGACACAGACGGCAACAAATGAAGCCGCCGATTCGGTCTCCGACTATCTTTCCTTTGAACGGTACGCGCGCTGGGGTGAACTGCTTTCAAAATACCCCATACTCATAGATTTTTTCACCAGCGCCGGAGCGGAAAATCATCCGTTGGCGGGAAATCGTTAGGACGCGTTGAACCGTCCATCCAGAGGGGCTATAACCAGAAAGCGGCCTGTCTGTGCCCGTATCCTGCAGTTGCCGTCCCGTGCGCGATTGCTCAGACTGTATTCACCGCTGTCCCAGTCAAGATTATCGACCGGCCAGAAAAAACCTTCTGCATGACAGACATGGGGCTGCGTGCCGACAGGAAAGATTGAAACGGGGTCTTTCGCCAGGCCGGTCAGGGCAAGCGCGTTGCGCTGACCGGACGCATCAAGCAGCCATGCTACGGTATCGGTTCCTATCCAGACTTGCGGCGGGTTCTCGCGGGAAAAAAGCCGCTCAATCGCAAAGAAATGATCCATCCGTCCGCCGGTACCGCCAACGAGTACAATATCATCAAGACCTTTTCTTACCATGAGATCGACAGCCAGTTCCGTATCGGTTTTATCCTTGTCGCATTCCGCGCGTATAATACTGCTCTTATCCAGTGAATCGAGGATTTCCGGATACTCCAGACTGTCCATGTCCCCGACAATGCAGTCAGGTTTCAGACCGGCCTCAAGAGCACTGTGGATTCCGGAGTCGGCCGCAAAAACCGCATCCCATGAACCAAAAAAACGTGCGGCATGATTCATGTCAGGGCGATCACCTCCGATAAAAAGCAATCCTCTCATATATCCTCTCTTGTACCTGTCAGTTCTAATTTATTATACTGACTTTGTCATGAATACGGTACCCGTCCATAAGGACCTTAAAGACTTTTCAAAATTTTTTACCCGTGCCGGATTCTCGGTATATCTGGTCGGGGGCGCGGTACGCGATATTTTCCTCGGAAAAAAAGCTGCTGACTGGGATGTCGCGACCAATGCCCGACCGGAGGACGTGCAGCATCTGTTTCACCGGGTAATACCCACGGGGATAGATCATGGTACCGTCACCATACCCTTTCGCGGGCACATGATTGAATGTACAACATTCCGGACTGAACAAAGCTACTCGGACGGTCGCCATCCGGATGAAATTGCCTATGCAGCAACGATCGCAGAGGATCTTTCACGGCGCGATTTTACCATGAACGCTATTGCGGTTTCACTTCCCGACGGTGTCATTACCGATCCCTTTGACGGCCGCAGGGATATTTCCCGTAAATGCATTCGTACAGTCGGAAATCCCTCGGAGCGGTTCTCGGAAGACGGTTTGCGGACTCTCCGCGCCGTACGGTTTTCTGCCCTGTCGGGTTTCACCATTGAAGAGAAAACGTTTGAAGCCATAGGCCCTGCGATTCCGGTCACCGCGCGGGTAGCCATTGAACGGGTACGTGAAGAACTGTACAAGCTTGTTACGGGTGAAGCGCCTCTTGGCGCGTTGAAGTATCTGGAATCAAGCGGCCTTCTGAAAGAATTTCTTCCGGAACTTGCCGAATGCCGCGGTATTGAACAAAAAGGACGTCATCGGCATGACGTACTGGATCATTTATATCACACCTGCGCTGCAGTACCCCGTGAAGAAGCGGTAGTGCGTCTTGCGGCACTCTTCCATGACGTGGGGAAAGGCCGCACACGCGGTATCGATGAAAACGGAAATTATACGTTTTACCGGCACGAATCAGTTTCCGCGCAGATAACAGAAACCATCATGAAACGGCTCAGGTTTCCGAACGAAACCATAGCCGATACGGTACATCTTGTACGCATGCACATGTTCCATTATGAGCCGGTCTGGACCGATGCCGCAGTCCGGCGTTTTGTGGTTTCAGCCGGACTTGAACACCTTGATCGTCTGTTCCTTCTTCGCCGCGCGGATACTGCCGCCATCTCCGGTACCATTGGCCCGCTTCCCGATCTGGTTGAATTACGAGGCAGAATCAACGCCATCCTTGCGGAAAAACAGGCACTCACACTGCGTGATCTTGCGGTGAATGGCAATGACCTGATAAAGGAGGGAATCCGGAACGGACCGTCAATTGGCATGGTACTCCATGAACTTCATGAAGCCGTTCTCGATGACC
>CAZQEF010000236.1:2475-3395 GCA_964592325.1 uncultured Treponema sp.
GGCTTTCTGCCGGGAGCGCGCGATCCAAATTGACGGCTAGATTGTATCTGATGATTCCTGCACCAGCCCCATTTCCCTGCAGGCCATACCGGCAGCATGTTGTTCCGCTTCTTTTTTGTTTTTTCCCTTGCCGGGGCCGTACACTGTTCCGCATACGTCGACAGAAACCCAGAAAGTCCGGTCGTGATCAGGGCCGGTTCTCCGGACAAGGGTATAATGGGGCACCATCCGGTGTTGTTTTTGCACATGTTCCTGGAGAAGTGTCTTGAAGTCCCGGGCATGCCTATTCTCAAGCACAAGCATGATCTGGGGATTCATGATGGACAGAACAAAGCTTTCTGCCGCCCGGTATCCGGAATCAAGATAGAGTGCTCCGATGATGGCTTCGAGCGCATCGGCAAGAATCGCTTTTTTGAACTTTCCGCCCGACATTTGTTCGCCTTTCCCCAGCACCAGATATTCGCTCATCCCGAGCTCCAGAGCTATGCGGGACAGGGTGTCCTCGGACACAACCACCGATTTCGTTTTTGCCAGTTCCCCTTCGGGCCGGTCTTCCATATATTCATAGAGCCGGGAAGCAACAACCATGCCCAGTACGGCATCGCCCAGAAATTCGAGTCGCTCATTGTTGATTTTTTCTTTTGAATGTTCGTTTGAAAATGAACGGTGATGGAAGGCAAGATCAAGCAGGCCGAGATCCTTGAAACGGAACCCGGCCTGTCTCTGGAATGCAAGAAGTTCCTGCTTCCGTTCGCCCGTCACTGATTGACGAAATGCAAACATTGCCAACTTCCTGCCATTACATGTTATTTGGACTGTGACTTGATAAAGTCGTACGCGTCGCGTACGGTTTCAAATTCATTCGCCTTTTCGTCCGGAATGCTGATACCCATTTCTTCTTCAATGGCGTATACCAGTTC
>CAZQEF010000237.1:0-3395 GCA_964592325.1 uncultured Treponema sp.
TGACTGCCTCATAACCGTGACATTATAGCATAAAGAGGCACCGTGGTCAAAGCCCGGAGGAGGCCTGGCGTCTTCGCGACGCCGGGAAGTGCCTTTCTGGGAACAAATCGTATGAATTTGAATGGATGAATATCAAGGGCATTTGGATACCATCCTTCGATACCGTTCAGGTCAATTATGTTGAGCGAAGGATTATGCGAGAGGGGGAGAATGACGGCATCATCAAGAAGGATTTGTTCTGCTTCTGCCAGCTTTTCATAGCGCGACAGCGGTGAATGCCGCCCGGCGGCTTCCGTGATAATCTGTTCAAACCGGGCATTTTTCCATCCCGAATCGTTCAGGGACGATGCCGGACGGAACATTTCCAGAAACGCCAGCGGATCGGCAAAATCTCCGATCCATGAAGTGACGCCTACCGCATATTCATCGTTTCGCAGCGAAGAATAGTACTGTGAATAGGGAATCATGTTTATTTCGACAGTGAAGCCGAGTTTTTCCCAGGCTTCCTTGAGGGTTTCAGCCATGGCTGCAAAATGCTCGGTTTCCGGTATCCGTATCTGCAGAACCGGAATCGATGAAAAATCGGTGAGACCGGCTTTTTCAAGAAGCCGTGCCGCCTCTTCCGGATTGTATTGCTCGATTCCGGCCAGCTGTGGATATCCCGAAATGGGAAACACCAGTGTTTTTGCCGGGATGAGATATTCGGAACGGAGATCATTCCAGGGGACCGAAAGAAGAAGGGCATTGCGTACCTCGCTTGTTGCCCAGGGGCCCCAGGTTCCCCGGAAGAAAAAATATTCCGTTGAAAACATCGGTGTGATCTTTATTGATTCCGCGTCGAGAATGCGGTTAACCAGGACTGCCCCGGAAATCCAGTGCAATTCGCCCCGGTTGAACTTTGCCGTAACGGATTCGGCGTTGTCACTGAGAAGGATGCTGATGGAAGGAAGTGCGACATTTTCCGCATCCCAGTAGTAACGGTTTTTGACAAGATGTATCTTTCCGGAAGTGAACGAGTCAATATAAAAAGGTCCACTCGATACCGGAATGATCAGTTTGTCGGAATCAGATTCATGGCTTCTTGCAAGATCGGACGGATGAACCACACTGAATGCGTGATGACACAGAATCTTGGGCAGGTGCTCTGCCGGATTGGTGAGCGTTACCCGGAGGGTATACGTTTCTTCCGGTACGATGAGAACGGTAGCCGGGTCGGATTCCTTTCCGGAGCGGTAATCGGCCGCACCGGTGATGCAGTCGAACATGGAGGCATAGGGCGCTGAAAGAGCCGGATTGAGAAGATTGATCCATGATTCACGAACAGCGGCAGCCGTTATGGGCTCTCCGTTTGCGAACCGGGCATTTTTTCTGATGTTGAACACCCATTCAAGACCATCGGGTGATACGGTCCAGGATTCGGCAATGGCCGGTTCAGGATCCATGGAATATGGATCATACACAAAGAGACCTTCATACACGGCGGTAAGAATTTGAGCTTCATCCGCATTATAGGCGCGGTGGGGACGCAGATCCGGAGTATTCGGCGTGATGCTTATCGAGAACTCTGTTTGCGGAAAGTCTGCGGTTTCAGCGAACAGAACGCCCGTTGCGGCAGTGCAAAGAAGAATGGAAAGAAATGTTCGGATCAGTTTATGCATTGGTTATCCCCAGTTTTTTAAGTTGTTGCTGCTCTTCTACCTGAGCAGCGTATTCTGCGCGACACTGGTTTGCTTTTACCAGATTATTCCGTATTGCCGAAAGTTCAACCTTTATACCCCGTACACGGTTACGGTTTTCCGCCGAAATTGACTGCTTGAAATAGGTATCCAGGCCGCTGCACTGCTTGATTACCGTGTTGAGCTCGGCAATATGCCTGGTAAGGAGATCAAGAATCTGTTCCTCCTCCATCAGTTCAACCTTCTGATATGTGGCCGAAGCCTTGAGCGAGAAACCGGTTAAAACCCGTGAACGGTGTTGTATGGCCTCCATCAGGGATGAAAAATCCACGGTCTCGCGTTTTGTTGCCTGTGTAATGGGATCGATGGTCGTAATGGCAATGGATTCATCCTCTTCCGGCAAATTGAATGCCTTGCGCAATACGCGAAAGAATCTGGCTATCATCCCTTTTTCACTGCTGAGGAGTATATTCATGTTCTCATGCAGCTTGCTTACCATCTCATCGAGCTGGGGAGATGCCGCTCCCAGTGTCCTTATGCCGTCCAGAAGGACCGGTTTGAGCGATTGATCCTCCCCGTTGCCCGAATTTGATTTTTTGGTAACAGACAGGCGGGTAAGGAGCTGCTGTTGAAGAACCGCATGATCAGGCGAGTAGTCTTCTTTGAGCATTTCTTCAATGAGTTCCGTGTAAAAGGGCTGTCCGCTCATGGATACGGCAAACGCCTGTTTGATATCCCTGATGATTGTGGTTATGCTCCCGGTCAGTTTGTCCGGATTAACAGTGACTGCCGGCATGACGAGTTTACGAACGGCCACCTTGTATCGTTCCCGGTGAAATTCTGTCAAACCCTTGAGCGTTCGGGTAATTGACAGAGATGTTTTTGATAACTGTGAGAGCGCGTCATTGACAATGCTTATGGAGAGGGGATCCGAGCCGCTTCTCAGGGTTGTCATTGTTTCCGCAAGAGTTCGTGTATTGGGGCTTGTTGACGTCGGTGAAAAAGACTCCCAGAAAAAAACCTGCCCCAGCTTTGCCAGCAATGCAACACGGTTTGTGGTCAGAAAATCGCAGGTAAACTGGTACGAACTGACCAGAAAATCCAGCATCGCCTCATACTGTGAAAGGCGCGCGCCGATTTCGCTGCTTTTGCGGTCGCTTGAAAAATCGTCGGTTTCAGGAATTTGTACTTCATTTGTTTTGCTGTCATATTTGTACGGGTCATCCTGGATAAACCCCTTTTTTACCAGCACCGTTCTGATTGTCTTTACGGCACTATGGGCAATCCGGTAGTCCTCGTGCATTTTGGGCAGAAGATACGAGTCAAAGAGCTTTTGCCGTTCCGTAAGGGCCTGAAACAGCTGGTCGGTAAAGTTGGTGGCTTGATCCATACTGTAAGTATTGACCAAAATCGGGAAAACGGCAAGCCGCAGGGACTGCTGCCAAAATTGTTGGAAAATTTCAGGGTTTGTGCGCTCTTCCGGTTCAGGGAGCTGATTCCGGTTCGGGAACGGGCACTTCCTGGCGTTCGTAGGGATTTTCGATGTGAATCTTGTCGCCAGCCGGAGCGGTGATCGTAAGGGCAAAGAGCACCATGAGGGAATCGGCGATGTTGGTACCCGGGTCTGACCAGATATTGAAAATGGGCAATCCCAGCCTCAGGCTCGCTCCTGCACCCCAGCCGTTCGTGAGCTGATAGCGGACGCCTCCCTGCAGCATC
>CAZQEF010000238.1:0-3391 GCA_964592325.1 uncultured Treponema sp.
GGTACTGGGTTGGTGAAACCTACCAGGTGGGAAAAAGCCCGGACAGTTTTGACAAACAGTTTGTGCGGGACTATCTGCTTTCCATCAACTGGAACAAACAGCCGCCGGCACCGGCGCTTCCTCCCGAAATCATTGAAAGAACCCGCCAGAAATATGAGCAGATTGCGGACATTGTCGAAAGCCTTGCATAAAAGACACGCCGCAACCCGCTCCGTGACACTTAAAGCTTGACCCGGAACACAACCGGAACCGTAATTCTGGTCATGCTGTCTCCCGAATCGGGAGCAAAATACTCAAACCGGATTCCCGCATCGATGGTGGCGCCCTTGCCGGGGCTCACCGTGAGGCCGGGACGTACTGTTATCAGGTTGCCTTCAGTTGCAAGGGCATCTCCTGATGCATGGGTATTTGCCGCCATGATACAGGGAGTCAGGAAGTCTGAAACCTTGTATGCGAAGTTGAGCATGTTGTACAGGATAAAAGCATCGTCTCCCAGAGTCACATTGTTGTGGGAAACAAGCGAGATGGCGTTCTTCGTATACGCACCCCGAAGCTCAGCGCCATTTCTGCTGTTTTCGGATACGTCAAGATCATGATATCCCGAATATCCCACAACCAGATCAATGGCTTCAACGGGTGAAAGCTCAACAAAAGCCCCGGCAGTTAACAGTTCTTCCCCGTTCATGATGCCGGTTGCAGTCAAGGTTATACGTTCCGTTACCTTGCCGCTGAGGCGCAGTGCGCACTGTTCAAGTACGTTATAGGCGTCTTTGCTGTCACTGCCGGTCGCGAAACTGGCCTGTACCGCTCCGAATGAATAGTCCGCGGCCGCTTCCACTTTCCACGGCGTAATGTTGTCGGACTCGGCAAGCGTTTCTATGAAACCTTCTTCATCGGCGTTAATATCCAGAACCCCGTATTCAAGATCCCAGAGACCGCCAAATGAACTGCCGGCCTTGTCCAGGGTTGATACAATCCGATGACTCCATTCCCCTCCTGTCAGCTTCAGGTTACCAAACTTCATCCAGCCGTAGTAATCATAAATACTCACTGATACTTCAGGAATTCTTCCCTTCAGGGAGATATACACCCCGGCGTAATCCACACTGTACGACACACCAAACTCGTCATCACCGGTAAAGGAAATACCCTCATTCAGATCTTCATCATCGGGATATACTGTTACCAGATTCATCTTTGTCCGTGCCTGAAGCTTGAGTTTCGGCTCCTGGGCAACCAGAAACAGGCTTGCAGCCACACATGAAAGCAGAACACACGCTACTACCTTTTTCATACAACCTCCTCCCGGTATACCGGGCTTGTTTATGGAGGTATGCTAAGGGCACTTTGTTAGAAACAGGTAAGCACTTTGCAAAAGGCAGGTTAATTCCTCAGTTTCTCAAGGTTGACAGATGTTTTTTTCGACCCTACAATTATTCAGTCAGGCAATAAAGGACAAGAAGGAATATTACTTGGTTTCAAAAAGTACACGTTTTTTTTGGGCTCTGGTTTTTCAGGGAGTGTTATTCCTGTTACCGGGGGTCACAGAATCCCCTCCCTTTGACGTACAGGAACTTCTCACCAAAGGGCCACAGAATTGCGAAGCAACAGAAGAGGAGGAGCTCCTCTACCGTTTGCTCATGGCATACCGTGTTGAAAACGGAAAACCCGAAATACCATTGTCCCGGTCTTTGACCTATGTTGCACAGCTTCATGTCCGTGATCTTGCGGCAAACAAGGTAACTCCCCCCTATACGCTTCACAGCTGGTCAAAAAACGGCCCCTGGGAAGGCGTACGCTATACGGCGAACCACCGCCATGCCCGGCTCATGTGGAACAAACCCAAGGAACTGACCAACTACCCGGGAGACGGATTTGAAATAACCTATTCAAAAAAGGGCGGCGCATCGGCAAAAGAGGCTTTCCTTTCCTGGAAAGAACAACGGTCAATTTCTTCTATCATCCTGAATATCGGCAACTGGGAAACCATCCGCTGGCGCGCAGTCGGGGTGGGAATACATGGTGAATATGCCGTGCTCTGGTTCGGCGACCGGGATGATCCGGAATAATCAAGTAAACGCAGTAAATAAAATATTTGAAAATGGAGTCATGTCATGGAAAAAACCGCCTTACGTCCCGTTATTGCAGTCCGGGAGGAAAACTGCGTAAACTGCCACCGTTGCATTGCCGTATGCCCGGTAAAGATGTGCAACGATGGGTCCGGTAACGTTGTTCACGTGAACAGCGAACTGTGTCTTGGATGTGGAGAGTGTATCGAGGCATGTACCCATAACGCGCGCATCGGTCTGGACGATACGGCCGCCTTCTTCACCGATCTTGAAGCGGGAACCAAAATGGTTGCCATTTCCGCTCCGGCCGTTGCCTCGAATCTGGGCGGCAACTACCTTCAGCTGAACGGATGGCTCGCCAGCCTCGGTGTTGAGGCTTTTTTCGACGTCAGTTTCGGCGCGGAACTTACCGTAAGATCCTACCTTGAATACAAAAAGGCGATAAATCCGCAGTGCATCATTGCACAACCCTGCCCCACACTGGTCTCTTTTATCGAGATGTATCGCCCTGAGCTCATTCCGCTGCTCGCGCCGGCCGACAGTCCCATGACCCACACCATGAAGATGATCCGTGAATTTTATCCGCAATATGCCAATCACCGAATTGCGGTTATCTCGCCGTGTTATTCAAAGAAACGCGAATTCGATGACGTGGGACACGGCGACTATAACGTAACCATAAAGGCGCTATCCCGCTACATTGAAGATACTGATATTTCCATCTCCCGATTTCCCGAACATCCCTTTACCGGTCCGGATGCAGAACGTGCCGTGCTTTTTTCTACACCCGGAGGACTCATGAGAACGGCCGAGCGGCATGTTCCCGGTATATCGGAAAAAACCCGCAAAATCGAAGGACAGCCGGGTATCTATCACTATCTTGCGCACCTCGGGGAGGCAATAAAGTCCGGTGAAGCCCCCATTCATGAACTCATAGACTGCCTCAACTGTGAAATGGGCTGCAACGGGGGGCCGGCAACAACAAACCGGGGGAAACATCCTGATGTTATTGAATACGCAATTGAGAAACGCAACAAGGAAGCACAGGAACGCTATCGGGCAAAAGGTCTTCACCTGTCCCGAAAGGCTGCACACAGAAAACTGGACCATCTTATTGCCAAATTCTGGAAACCCGGGCTGTATTCGCGTAACTACGTTGACCGCTCTCCCGTTTTCAAAAACAGTATCCGCAATCCTTCAAGTTCGGAAATCCAGGACATCTACCTCAGAATGCATAAAACTGAAAAAAAACATGTCCTCAACTGCGGGGCCTGCGGGTACAAGAGCTGCGAGCAAATGGCAGTGGCAATACTTAACGGCCT
>CAZQEF010000239.1:0-3388 GCA_964592325.1 uncultured Treponema sp.
CAGTTTGAGTCCCTCGTGGACCCGTTCATCATTTTCATGTCCATTCCGCTTCTCTCGGTTGGCGTTGTCTGGATGTATGTACTGAGCGGCCAGCCGTTTTCTCTTTTCTCGGCGGTGGGTGTTGTAGCGCTCGTGGGAATTGTGGTAAACAACGGTATCGTACTGGTGGATTACACCAATGCACTGGTAAAAAAGAAGACACCGGTTTTTGATGCCTGCGTGCTGGCGGCAAAAAACCGTCTGCGGCCCATTCTCATGACTACGCTCACCACGGTATTTGCCATGGTTCCCATGGCTTTTTTCCCGGGGGACGGTGGAGAGATGATGCAGCCGATAGGAATAACCATGGTGGGAGGCCTTACCTCCGGAGCGGTCATGACATTGTTTGTGACACCCATCATGTACAGCCTTTTTAACAAACGAAAAGAAAAACGGTTCGATGATCCGGAGTCTCTCCGGAACATGCTTACGGATTTCGACCGGTAGAGGAGAAGAGTATGAAAGCAACAGAGAAATGCCCCTGCGGATCAGGAAACAAATTCGGTGAATGCTGCGGCCCCGTAATTTCGGGCAAACAGAAAGCAAAAACAGCGGAAGCGCTCATGCGCGCGCGGTATTCCGCATACGTTGCCGGCGACATTGATTTTATCGCGACAAGCTGCAAGCGGGGCGAAGACGGCAATGATATCGATCTTGACGAAACCCGCCGCTGGAGCAAGGAATCGGAATGGCACGGACTCACAATTCACTCGGTGAACGAAGGCGGCGAAAACGATACGGACGGCGTGGTGGAGTTTTCCGCGCATTATTCCCGCGGCGGTCTGCGTGATGAACATCGTGAACGTGCGGTGTTCAAAAAAATCGGTGGCGAATGGCTCTATACCGAGGGTTCCCTTGCCGCAACCACGATCGTCCGGGACACCCCGAAAGTTGGCCGCAACGACCCCTGCATCTGTGGAAGTGGTAAAAAATACAAGAAGTGCTGCGGACGTTAACGGTGTGTCTGCACAAGCAGGGCAGGTAAAAACGCAAAAGATCCTATAAAACTGCCGAGAAGCCCGAGCGAGACGATTATCGCGAGGGTTCCCGGGGTAGATGAAAGAGGGCTTGCGGTAAAGAGGATGGGAATTGCGGCAAGAATTGATGTGCCGCTTGAAAGAAACAGCGGCATGAACCTTTGTTCCATCGCCGAATGCAGTTTCTCTGTATACGGTATTTCGACAGGAGCCTTGTCCAGAGCGTCCATTATCAGAATGTAGTTATTGACCGCCATTCCGGACAACACGGTAATTCCAACCAGAACGGATGCCGTTATCGGTGTATTTGTAATCAACAGGAGAATGAGCGGCAAAAACATGCAAAATGGAATAACAGAAATAATGACCAGCGGTCTGATAAAGCTTTCCGACTGTATGGCAAGCAATGCATAGATTAAAAGTATTGCGATACATAAAACAAGAATCATGTGTTGATAGCTTTGTATTGTTTCCTTGATCGCAGGGTCTCCGAGAATTCCGTATCCGTTGGGAAGATTTGTTTCCGCCAAAGCCTCTTCAAGATGCATTTTTATTTTCTTCAAACCGATTCTGTCTGTCGTGATGGAGAAGCTGATCGAGTTCTGGCGATTCTCCCGGTATAACTTGTCCGGATCTTTTCTGAGGGAAAGCGTTCCTGCGTCGCCAAGGCGGACCGGTGACGCATTGCCGGAAATAACCGGAATGGATGAAATGTCATAAAGACCCTCCGCTTTCGCGGATCCTGAAATGCGAACATCCTGTTCTTTCCCGTCAATCAGCCATTTCAGTGATACGGGCTGCTGGATGTTCCAGCGAAGGAGCTGGGCAAATTTTTCTGGATACTTTGCTTGTGCCGACATTTGCGGAAGGCGCGGGGAAAAAACATACGCGGGCGGTTCTTCCTTGAAATGGTATATGACTCCGGAAACCCAGGGGCGCGTTGCGAATTCCTTTCCGGTACGGATCACTTCTTCACGGAGAATCTTGTGGTCCGGGCCTGTAATGGTTATGGTAACTTTATAGCTTTCCAGGTTTTGATCCATGCCGATAAAGAATTGTCCCTTTGAAGAAGATGTCGTGAGCGGTTTCAGTTTCTCCGCAAGCTCCGAGGCTGATATCGCATCGGGATCAAATGTAATGCTTATCTGGGCGCTGCCCCTTCGCGCGTTGCTTTCTACGGTCCTGACATGCGGTACTTCTGAGAATGCATAAGTATACGGTACGAGCTGTTTGTCAATTTCTGAAATTGTTGTTCCGCTCGGAAATTCTACATGCGTAAAAAGTATGCCGGGATTGTCCACAGGAGAAAATTCCTTGTCGAAAAAAATGAGCATGCCCACACTTGCAGCAATAATGGCTGCGTATACGGCACCGGTAAGCAGGGGCTTACGTATTGAGAGATTTTTTACGTGCATAAAGGGAGTGATAATCAATTTCAGCGAAATAATCGGCTTGCCGGACTTTTTGGTAACAGAGAAAATGAGCGGCTTTTTCAGAAAGGTAAAGGACAGGAAGAGCGAGACGGACAGCAGCAACGATATTGAAATGGCAATGGAGGTAATTTGCGAATCAACGGCCCCTCCCAGGACAAGTGGAAGAAATGCAATGACCGTTGTCGCCGTTGCGGCGAATAATGGAGCAACAAGAGGCTTGATGCTGTGTGTTTCCTGTATCGATACATGATTGTATACCACAAGGTAGTTATCAATAATGAGACCCGATCCGATGATGAGTCCGGCAAGTATTCCGGTGTCAATCGGGATTTTCAGTGCAGACAGACATGAAATTCCCAAAAACAGGGATATCGGTATGCTGAGTGCGAAAACAATACGCGTAGAAAAACCCGGGATAAACAGGCCGATAAAAAGGAAAATTATCGCCATGCTGATGAACATCGCAACGAGTATTTTTTTTATGTCCTTTTCAATATCCTGCCCTTTACTGTAAATTATTTCCGGATGGAATCCTTCAGCCTCCAACTCGAGGGTTGTCTCTGCAAGATTTCTGCAAAGGATCAGCGGATTCGCATTTCCTCCTGCATGAATATAGAGGATGATTCTCTTGTCACCGTTTATTCTGCTGATCTGATCGGGTTTTCGATAACGCTGGAAAACAGAGGCAATCTCTTCCAGGTGAATAAACCGTTCATCCCGGGACGTGAGACGCAGGGAACGAAAATCGTCAAGAGACTTGAAATTGCTGTCAAACAGTACCGGTGTATCCCTGTTGTACAGGGTGAAATCACCGGCCGGCAAACGAAGTATTGTATTGTTCAGTACCGTCGATATTGAGTGGATATCGGTGTTGTATTGTGCCGCTTTGCTGTCATCGAGAATTATCACGGTTTCCCGAACGCCTCTTCCCCCGATTTC
>CAZQEF010000240.1:0-3371 GCA_964592325.1 uncultured Treponema sp.
CGGTGTTCTACGCAAAAGGACCACAGGAAATTGTACCCAGAATACGTTCGCTGCTCGAAAAACCGTCAGGCAGATCTCTTGACCTGGTTTTTGTTATCGATGCTACCGAAAGCATGGTTGACGATATTGAAGAAGTGCGTGAAATGGTTGTACCCATGCTTGATGAGCTGCTTCCCCGCTGGCCAGCCTGGCGTCTATCCCTGGTATTGTACAAGGATTATGATGAGGATTTTCTTACCCGGGTTGCAACATCATTCACTGGCGACATGAATGTGTTCCGGAAAAGTTTGCACCGTTTTCGCGTACAGGGGGGCAGGGATATTCCGGAAGCGGTATACGAAGGTCTTGATACCGCACTCTCTCTTCCCTGGGCTCCCGGTTCTGACCGCAAGGTTATCCTGATTGGTGACGCTCCGCCGCATCCGAAAAAACGGGGTAAAATAACACGTGAGGGAATCGAAGAAGCGGCACGGGAAAAGCGTGTGCAGATGAATGTAATCATTCTGCCGCACGGAACAACGTATTAAAAAAAAGCCGTCCGGTTGCTGCCGGGCGGCTTTTTATCATTCTGCAGGTGCAGCTTGTTCCTGTTGGGCAAGATACCGGGGCG
The DNA here is from genome assembly GCA_964592325.1 of uncultured Treponema sp. Taxonomy (GTDB): domain Bacteria; phylum Spirochaetota; class Spirochaetia; order Treponematales; family Treponemataceae; genus Teretinema. The sequence continues at coordinate 611 of CAZQEF010000240.1, forward strand.
GCACCTTGGCCAGATCGTTCCGTGCAAGAACGAGATATTCGGGAGGCAGTCCGGCTCCGCCGGTTGCTTCATACCGCGCAATGATGGTTTGCAGCCGCTGTGCAGCGTCGGGGTACTTTTCGTTCTTGATCCGGATATGGGCTATTTCAAACTCGGCGGCAGTCAGTATTGCCGGATCGGATCCGAACCGGTCAGTGATGAGGGTATAGTATACCTCCGCTGCCTTGTCGTTGTTGTTGTCAATTGCATCCTGTGCCATTCTGTTCAGTTCGGGTACGGTCAGATCTTTCGGCACACTTTCCGGATCGGGCACGGTTGCGCAGGACACTGCAGCGAACAGACATGCTGACGCAACGATGATGAAGATGCTGTGTTGTTTCATGAAATTCAATCCTTGTCGTAAAGCTCATCCCGTATGGGAAGGGTTCTTCGCAGATCATTGAGAAATTCTTCGGTATCGCCCATGGGCTCATAGGAATCGCAAAAGTCTATACTGCGTCGGGTGACCGTAAAATACTTGTATTGCTTTTCTCCGCCAAGCTTTTTTTTCCATTTACCTGCATCGCAACGAACGCGCAGGTAAAATTGTCCGCTTGTTTCGGCCGGTGCCGGAACCAGTTTGCAATGTATACAGTTGGCGCAATATATTTTTCCGCACTGTTCACAAGACTCCTGCAGTTCCTGAACCGGTGCTTCCTGCTTTTTTTGAATGGCACTTGCACTGTTTGACATGTGGTTCCCCCTTGGTCATAACGGATATTCTAGCACGCGAGTGTTCAGCCGTCAACGTTGATCGCGTGTATCAAGCTGTATGGTTATCTCTACACGGCGGTTCTGTGCCCGCCCTTCATCCGTGTTGTTTGGCGCAACAGGACGGGTTCCTCCGTAGCCGGCTATGGTGATACGATCCGGATCTATGCCCCGTCTGGACAGTTCTTCGCCGATTTTCCGGGCCCGCTCTATGGAAAGCTGCAGTTCCCCGGCGGGTTTGCCCACTTCTGCGGTATGCCCTTCAACCAGAAACCGGGCTTCCGGTCCTGCAAGCTGCAGCGCATCGGCGACTATGTTGATCCGTCCCCGCTCGGATTCCAGAATTTGAGCGGTATCGGCCACAAAGCGGATATCGTACATGGTAAATTTGAGTCCCTGCCAGGAGTCGCTGAAATCCATACGCTGGACCGGGCTTGCAGAAAGCTGCCGTTCTATTTCCTGCCACACAAAATAATAGTTTTTGTCCCTGACCGGCCCGAGCCGGTTTTGTTCCAGTGTTTCCGGATCGCAGATGATGACTATTTTTCCCTGTGCAAGCAACTCCCGGTTCTCCGGGATGGATGCTATCCTGAGATAATCCTTTCGTGATATGACCGGATCGGTTCGATAGCGGCCAAATACGCCCCGGGCGGTAATTCTGAGCGGATCCGTTCCGATGCGGTCGCGGTAATTTTGCTCATCGAACGTCGAGGTATAGTACACCACTCCACTGGAACGTGCTGTTTCCGGCTCAACCATGTTCCGTTCGTATACGAGATCCATTTCAGTATCCCAGATTTTGGGAAAAAGAGCGGGCTGTATCTTTTCCGTCGTGTATTCCCCGTGGACCGGCAGCTTTCCCCGCGCGTCAATGAGGATGCCGGTGAACGGGCGGGTATGCTCTTCCTGCAGCGGGACAGGTATTGGCCGGGAACGGGTATGGCGGATAAAAAGTCCGGCAATACGGTTCAGAGGCACGGTGCGTGTCATCGCAATGGAGTCAAGATCCCGGGAAAACCATGGCGGAGTGCTCCTGCTTTTTTCCACCAGATCATTGAGATCGGACAGGAGTACGGTTCCATCCTCTATATAATTTCCCAACTGGTTGAGGGAGTCTATCTGAAGAGAAAAAAAGGCATCCTTCAACAGGGACGGTGATTCCATTTCCAGAATCTGCAATGCGGCGCTGCGTCCTGATGGCAGGGTTATTCCGGCCTTTCGGGTATCAAGTGTCAATATGGAATGTATGTGCTGTTCTTCCCAGTTGGTCGTGGCTTCAACAGCAAGCCCACGGTCCTGTGAACCGGCCACGGAGGCAACCAGTATGAGTAACCATGCCAATACAAGTGTCTTTTTTACCATCGTGGCGCTCCTCACTATCAGAGTATCGGCACACGAAGCTGTTTTCCCAACTTCAGGATTGAATTCACTGCAAGATTGTTTTTCTCGGCAAGAGTTTCGACCTGAATTCCGTGCGCCAGCGCGATTGACCAGAGGGTATCGCCCTTCCTGACCTGGTAGGTACCGGAGAAATCGAGATTTGCCCGCTCTTTCTTTCCGGAATAGGAGGCAACTTCCTTGATCGCCGGGATCACCAGTTTTTTCCCGAGCTGGAGTGTCCGGGGGGAGACTCCCGGATTGTATTCAAGAATCATGTCCACCGAAACACCGTAATGCAGTGAAAGCGCGAACAGGGTGTCGCCCGATTTTATGGTATACAGATAGTATTCCAGAAGGATGCGGGAGCGATCGGCAAGAAGCGTGGCCACTTCTTCCTCCTTTTCTGCGGGGATCCTCAGATTGTACGGCATTCCCGGAGGAGTGATCGAATAATGCAGTGACGGATTCAAAGATGAGAGAATGGCTGTATCGATTCCGGTTTCCTTTGAGAGTACATTCATGTCCACCGGACGCGAAACGGGTATGGTAATAAAGGTCTCTTCCGTAACGGGAGCGCCCCAGTCTATTCCGAACTCGTCGCTCTTTGAGAGAATTTCGGCAATAGCAAAGA
>CAZQEF010000241.1:0-285 GCA_964592325.1 uncultured Treponema sp.
CTGACAGGGCCGTTTCTCCGTCCGCGGAAGTTCCGCACACATTGTATCCGAGACGCTCAAGGCGTTTTCTCAGGTCAATTGCGACGACACGTTCATCCTCGACGATGTACACACGCTCATTACTCATGGGCTAGCAAATCCAATATTCTCCGGGCAATATCATCGGGCGGAAGCTGCCCGGTTTCAACGATAACATCCGCAATTGTAGCATACCTGGCGGTTCTCGTGGAAAAAAGTTCGAGAAACTTTTTTCGCGGATCCGGTTCCTGCAAAAAGGGAGGAAGT
>CAZQEF010000241.1:295-580 GCA_964592325.1 uncultured Treponema sp.
CGTCCATCACGCCGCGCGCTTTCCTCAATGCGGGGAAACAGAATATCCGCTGCGGTATCAAGGTACACCATTTTCCCGATTCGGGGTAAAAGGGCGCATGCGTCGCTGTTGTCGGCAATACCGCCTCCGGTTGCCAGAATACACTGTTCCCCTGGCATGGATCGGCCATATCCTGCAAGAACAGATTCGCACGCCCGGGTTTCCCAGTGCATCATGAGCGGCGCGCCGCCGGAATCCCAGAGTTCACGCGGTGAATTCCCGGAAACAGCCGCAATAATATCGTCT
>CAZQEF010000241.1:590-3362 GCA_964592325.1 uncultured Treponema sp.
CGTCTGTATCGAGAAAGGGACAGCCAATGGTGTCCGCGAGAATCTTGCCGGTAGTTGTCTTGCCGCTGTGTTTCATGCCCAGCAATATAATGGTTCCGGAATAACTCATGGGAGAGACTATAGTCTTTTTTGTGCTTGTATTAAAGGGAAAGCGCCGGTATTCTTTTCTTATGGCCGTTGTTTCCCTCGTTTTTTTTTCACTTCTTCCTTTTTTTGTCTGGTTTCTCTATTGCCTCTCACGTAAGCATGTATCACTGATTCATCTGTTTTTTTTTCCGCTGGCAGCCTCTTTTGCCGTAGCGGTTTCGGTCGGCCTGCGGTTTATTCTCGAGCCGTTTGTTAGTTTTGTACCGGTGTCCCTTGCTCCTGTTTTTATTGCGCTTGTTGTTACTGCGGTGCCCGAAGAACTGGCAAAGATCCTCTTTGTGGTACCCTTTGCGCGTACCGGACCGGAGAGATCCCCCGTGACGGATATCACCTTGTGCGCACGGGCAGTTTGTCTGGCACTTGCTTTTGTCTCACTGGAGAACATTGTATTCGCTTCACGGTATCCATCGGCGCTGGTGCTTCGCATGGGCACTGCGGTACCTTTCCATGGCGCGGTAACGCTTTTTTCCGCGCTCTGGCTCAGTCGGCGTATTTCCCTTCGCCGGTCCGGCTCCCGGGAGCCGGCCGGTTCCTGTGAGCCGGCCGGTTCCCGGGAACCGGCTCCGCGGTTTTTGCTGTCCGGAGCCATTGTCTTTCACGGGTTCTATGCCTGGGGTTTCGTTCAGAGTCCGCCGATTCCTGTCTTTTCTGCACTGGTTGCGGTCATGGCCGTTCTGCGCGCAGTATATTTATGGAAACGCTGCGGGAGTGTCGGGCATGGATCATAAATCGAATAGCGAACATGACCGGTACGGTACAGCCTGTGAGAACGGAATTACAACGGCGCCCGGAGTATATCGTATTGTACAGGGATACCGTGTTCCCCTGCCCAAAACGGATTATAAGGGACCTTCAGAATCACCACTCGGCGTTGCTGTTGATATTGGCACGACTACCATCGCTATGGAGCTTGTTGATCGGGTGACTGGAGCAGTGCTTTCGGCTGTTTCATTCCTGAACAGCCAGCGGCGCTGGGGAAGCGATGTGCTCTCCCGAATTCGGGCGGCCAATGACGGTTCGGGTGATTCGCTGGGACTGGCAATACGCCGTGACCTGTTGAAAGGCATTACACAACTCGTGCAGGCGGCATCTGTTGACGGAAGCCGCATAGGCCTTGTCGTCATCGCAGGCAATACGGTCATGATACATCTGTTTCTGGGGCTTTCCTGTGCCGGGCTTGGACAGCATCCTTTTGCTCCTGAGCAAACCGATTTCGCGGAAGTTTCATTTTACGATCTTGTTGATACTGATTTGTCGGTGTATTTACCATCGTCGGATTGCCGTGTTGTGTGTCTGCCTGCGCTGAGTGCATTTATCGGTGGGGATGTGATTGGCGGTGTTGCCGTATGTGGTTCATCACCGTCATATGAGTCGGAAGACCGGCTTTTCATCGATCTTGGAACCAATGCCGAAATGATTCTCTCCACCGGTGGGCGTTATTACTGCGCTTCTGCGGCTGCCGGGCCCGCTTTCGAAGGCGGGAAGATTTCCTGTGGAACCGGCTGTATACCGGGAGCTGTTTCTTCAGTGCGGCTGGATGGAACCCGGTTTGAATATGAGAGCGTTCCCGGAGGGGAAGCCGGACGGCTTGCCGGAATATGCGGGTCGGGAATTCTGGACTTTACCTCAGCCGCCTTGCAGAGCGGGCTTATCCGGCGGGACGGATCGCTGGCACCGGTATGTGCCGAGGACGGTATCCGGCTTGACGGTGCCGGTCAGATACGGCTTACCCAGCAGGACGTCCGCGAAATCCAGCTGGCAAAAGCGGCTGTCCGGGCAGGGATCCTGGTTCTTCTGGAAACAGCCGGCCTCAGCGAAGAAGCGGTTTCTGCCATTACGCTTGCCGGGGGATTCGGTTTATATCTCAGGGAAGAAAGCGCACTTGAAACCGGGCTGCTGCCCGCCGGTTTCTCCGGAAAGTGTTTTGCTGCCGGGAATACCGCTCTTGCAGCGGCCGCAGCCTGCCTCCTTGATGAAAAGTTCATAAACCGCTGCCATGAGGTTATCGGCCGTGCTGAAACGGTGGGCCTTGCCGGTCGTGCTGAATTTGAGAATATCTTTATTTCCATGATCAATTTTTGACTGCTACCAAAATTGTTGAAAGAATTTCACCGCTTCAGGAGCGTGTCGGGGAGTGTATATACTTCTTCAACACCGGTTACGAGAATGCCACCCATGCCCAGTTCAAGGGGAACCGCGATATCAATGTCAAAACGGTCTCCAATTGAAATGCAGGTATCCCAGGGAACGCCGAGTGCGTCAGCAGCGGTAGTGTACGGTTTCCTGTGCGGTTTACTGACTCCGGTAGTATCGAGCGCCACGAGAACCGGAAAAAGGTCACGCACGCCAAGCGCTTCAAGGGTGCTGCCGGCCGGACGGGACGGATTGTTGGTAACCGCGGCGAGTGCGAATTCATCGGAAAGAGATATAAGTGTTTTCCTGAGAACGGGATCCGGTGCAAGAAATTTCTCCGGCTCAAGAAGCGTCTCCCGCCAGCGGATGCTTTCGCTGATGGGGATGCCAAATGCGGTAAGCGCGTTTCCGAGACTCGTCTTCTTCCCGGTTTCTGTTTCACGGCGATCCCGTTCGCGGTCTATGAGGATTCGTGCTTCTTCTTCCTGAATT
>CAZQEF010000242.1:0-3352 GCA_964592325.1 uncultured Treponema sp.
CTTGTATGATCAGGCTGATACACGCCACCGTATACGGCCCGACCGAGATGCTCAACAAACGATCCGAAAAGCCGGTCATCAACCGTGCATTCCGTCAGCTCGCTGTCAATCCTTATTTTCGCTTTGCAATAATCCATGATAACTCCATCCGTTGTTGCGCTGATATGAATGTCTACCCCTTGATCGCACCCGCCGCGAGACCCGATACGATGTGCTTCTGGGCATAGAGGTAAAATGCTATGGCCGGTATCATGCTTATGACAAAGAACGCAAGAATGATGTTCCAGTCCGCAAGGTACTGTCCGACAAAATCCATGCTGCCCATGGGCAAGGTAAACTTTTCCTTGTCATTGAGGACGATGAGCGGAAGGAAAAAATTGTTCCAGCTGGTTACCATGGCAAGGACCGAAACCGTCGCGATCGCCGGCCGCGAAAGAGGGACCACAATGTACAGAAGATACCCCATCTTGCCGCATCCGTCGATTCTGACGGCGTCTTCCAGTTCTCCAGGGATCTGGCTGATGAAGCCGCGAAATATCAGGATGTGAAACGGCAGGAGAAAGGCGGTCTGGGGCAGAACAACCCCGATGTAGGTGTCGAGAAGGTTCGCCGCGCGAAGCTGGATATACAGTGGAAGAATTGCCAGTGTCATGGGAAAGAGAAGTCCAAGCAGAAAGTAGTTATATATGAGTGTCTTGCCCCGTACCCTGAATTTACTCAGGGCGAAGCCTGCCATACCGGCCGCGACAATATCGACAACGACGGTGGCAATCATGATGATCAGTGAATTGGCGAGGTATTTGAAAAAATTACTCTCGATGAAAATATTGATATAGTTTTCCGCCAGGAACGGATCCGGCCATCCGATCGGATCAGCGTTCAATTGACCGACTGTCTTGAAGCCTCCCATGACGGCCAGCACTATCGGCACAAGGATGATCAAACTGAAGAAGCAGAGTATCGTGCCCTTGAGAATTTTCGGAGTCCGTTTCATGCGTAGGTCTCCTCTTTGGTAAACCGCTGATACAGGATATTGAAGACGAGACAGAACAGGAAGATGACAATGGCAACCATGCTGCCAAATCCTATCTTGGACGAACGGAGTCCGTACTTGTACAGATACACGACGGCGGTTTCCGCGGCATGCACCGGGCCGCCCTGTCCCATCGACCAGATAACATCAAAGATCTGCAGGGAACCGATAATACAGAAGAACAGGGACATCTGTATTGAAGTGCGCATCATGGGAAGCGTGATGTGCCAGAGGGTTTGACTTGTATTGGCACCATCAATCCGGGCGCTTTCATAGTATTCAGCCGGGATTCCCTGGAGTCCGGCAATATAGAGAATCATGTGAAATCCGAAGTACTTCCAGAATATTACAAAGAGAATTGCCGGAAATACGGTCGCCGGATCGGCAAGGAACCCCTGATATGCATAATCGGGGGCAAAAAAGGCAAAAATCTGTTTCAACAAACCGACTTGCGGATGGTAAATAAAGCGGAAGATTACGCCGGTGATTATTTCGGAAAGTATGTAGGGAAGAAAAAAAATGGTTCTGAAAGCCAGTGTCGATCTGCTGGTACTCCTGCTCACGAGCATTGCCAGAAGGAAGGCAATGGGCAGTTGCACAAAAACGGAAAACAGAATGACGATGCCGTTGTTCCACAGTGCGTTCCAGAACAGGGGATCATCAAACAAGGTTCTGAGATTTCTGAATCCGACAAATTTGGTTAACGGACCAAAACCGTTCCATTTAAAGAATGAATAGTAAATGGTATTTAGTACCGGATAGACAATGAATGCCGTAACCAGAATAAATGCCGGAGAAAGCAATAAAAAAAATACAAACCGTTCGGTATTTTTCCCGGGTTTCTTCCCGGGTATGGACATACTAGTGTTCATGAGTATCCTTCACGGGGAGGAACAGGAGGAATCCTCCTGTTCCCCGGTTGCTGCTGGTTATTTTTCTTCCTGATAGGACTTGTTGATTGTTTCCGCGACCTGCTCGGGCGTCATTGTGCCGGCGAACAATTCCTGTGTCGCATCATTGATTATTCCCCCGGTCGCTGGCGGCAGGAACTGATCATAATACAGCTGGAAGTACTTTGCCTCTCCAACAGCCTTGTTGATTGCGATGAGGTTAGGATCGGTGAGCGCGACTTCCGCGCCGATGGCAGTCGGAACGATTCCCAGCGGTCCCTTGGTGAGTGACTTCTGTGTCTCTACGCTGGTGATGTATTTAAGGAACTCAACCGCTTCCTTCGGGGCGTTTTTACCGATAACGAGTCCGTCACCGCCGCCCATGAGATCGGTAAGCTTTCCTTTTCCTCCCTCAACAGCAGGGAAAGGCATGAAGCCAAGTTTGTCGCCGATTCCTTCCTTTGTTTCGGAAGAACCCATTTGTACTGCGGGAGCCCACTGGCCCATCAGCTCCATGGCTGCCTGTCCATTGCCCATGAGGGCTGCCTGGTCACCGCCGTAGGTCGCGCCAAGGAATCCTTCCTGGAAGGGATTGAGAGCGATGAGGTCCTTGAGGAGATAGCCGGCTTTCACGAAAGGCTCGTCGGTGAACGAACCGTCTCCGATTGTGGCTTTTTCGAAAGCCTCTTTTCCGCCGAGCCGTGTTGCCAGATACACCCACCAGTAATGACCGGGCCATTTATCCCCTCCGCCGAGCGCGATCGGGGTGATGCCTGCCGCGCGGAGCTTCTTGACGCAATCAAGGAAGGCGCTCCAGGTATCGGGAGGAGTGGTATATCCGACTTTTGCGAGCAGGTCCTTGTTATACCAGATGCCGACGCCGCCCATGGTATAGGGGAGGCCGTACACCTTGCCCTTGTAGCTGTAGACGCCGACCGCTCCAGCGCCAATCTTCGAATCCCAATTGTTCTTGTATTCCTTGGTGATATCTTTCAGGAGACCGGCCTGGGCATAGGAATTCATGACTCCACCGCCCCAGCTGCGGAAAATGTCCGGCGGATTTCCGGACTGCATGACAGTCGCGATCTTGCTCTTGTATGCCTCGTTTTCAAGAACCGTGATCTTGATGTCCACATTGGGATGAGCCGCCATGAATTCTCCGGCAATGCGTTCCCATTCGGGATAATGCAGATCATTGCTGTCGAGATGCCAGAAGTCAATGGTGACCTTTCCGTCTGGTGTTTCCTTTGCTCGTGAGCACGAAACAACAAGGGTGAGTGCCAAAAGAATACACAGCACTCCAATGATTTTTTTCGCTGGATTCATATCAATCCTCCGTTTGTTTATTCCGTTTGCCGGTTATGTTGCGTTAAAGGCAAACGTCAGTTTCAAAAAGCTGACAAACAATGATGAACTACTTTTTTTTGTA
>CAZQEF010000243.1:0-3350 GCA_964592325.1 uncultured Treponema sp.
TTTGCGGCTTGCCCTCGCATCCGGTCACGGCGTCTTCAGGAACTTCAAGAACATTCTCAGGGACCACCCTGAAATCGAACGGATGTGGTACCGGTTCAAGCAACGTGAAATGAGGGTAATCGTTCTTGAATGGTACAACGGTTTACGGGATTTTTGGGGACTTGGACGTATCGGCATGGAGCCCGAAGAGACGGATGAGATAGTCAGTCAGGATTTTACGTTCAGGTTCCTGGGAGCCGATGAGGGCAAAGCCGTTTCAGGGCTTCTCGAGAGCGCGCGGCAGGAACTTCGTACGGAATTGCCGCCGGATCTTGGGGACGCACTCCTGGAGCTCAATGATCGCCAGCGTTTGCCGGGAGATCAGGGCGGGAATTCAATTCTCGCGGTTGAGAGTATGGATGATGAGCTGGTAGCTTTTGCGGTTACCGCGCCGATACCCGAATCAGGCGTTCGCTGTGCCCATATTTCCGTACTCTATGTGCTTCCCTCATTTCGCGGAATGGGAATCGGGAAGGAGCTGCTTTCGCGCGTAACTGCGCATTGGGCTGGTCGGGGTTTTCGCTGGCTTGTATTCAGCGCTTCACCGTTTTTATCCGCATTTTATCCGGTTCTTCACAGAGCCGGCTTTATTCAAAAGGGCTATATTTCGGTCCTTGATCTTTCTGAATCTGTTTGCCACTGAGCATCAGGGAAAGATCGCACCACTTTGTTTAGGAGAACAGTATCGTGGCTAGAAAAGAAAAAATCGACAATATCGGCGCTGATATGCGCAACTGGTTCAAGGAAGTCGTACGAAAAATCAGAACAGAAGAAGATCCCGTCGAACTTAATGAGTATCGGCGTCTTTTCAGGAAAAACGTGCCGTTGACCATACGTTCATATTTTGCGGCATATCTGCTCAAGGAGATGGAGAATGGCACTATATCTGCTTCTTCTTTCTCCGGCAAGCGCGGCCGCTTTTCGCGTACTGAACGGTCTTCCCGTACGGATGCCCGTTCTTCGTATCGGAATGAGCGTTCGGAGGAACGGAAAACCCGCAAGAAGAGCGAATTCCGTTCAGGTGATCACCAGAAGTCGGAGAATCGCCCTGTTCTGGCGGATGATGTATCTACAACGCTTTTTATGAGCATCGGACGAAACCGCAGGGTCTTCCCGCGGGATATTATCGGGCTGATCATGCAGAATATGGAAATTGACCGGGATCATATCGGTGATATCCGGGTTCTTGATAATTATTCATTTGTTCAGGTCATAACCGAAGATGCGGAACGCATTATCGCGTCTTTGAACAATCTCGAATACCGCGGCCGGCAGCTTGTTGTCAGTTATTCACGCAAGAAGGAGGAATCTCCCGCGGATGATGCGATCCCCGAAGCAGACGGTGAAACCATGTCAGCTGGCATTGCTTCACAGGCCGGTTCTGCTGATTATGAGGAACAACAGAGCGATATTCAGTAGTATTCCTGCTGAATAGACCAGAATGCCGACAGTGCCCCGCTGTCGGCATTTTTTTTTGTCTTCTGCTGCCTGAACGGTGATTCGATGTCCGAAATGGGTCAGCAAAAGGCCTGGCGGACAGTAGGGCAGCGCTTTTCCGAATATGGCAATGAGCGCAAAAAGCGCCACGGTAGTCATATGGGGAGAATGAAGGGCATGGAGGAAGATCATGAATTCAAGAAGAGCTCCCGCGGCAATACTGAACAGTTTTACGGCTGTTTCCTGCTCCGGTATTGCTTTCCTGAGGCGTGACTGATATGCGCTTCCGTTCCGTTCCTGGTGGAATACACAGAATGCTTTTCGGTTACGGGCGTCCGGTAGATACACCATGACTGTTCCGCTTCGTTCTGCGACTGTGATTTCCCTCCAGGAAAGACGGGTAAGGGCGCCGTCCGGGGAAAGCTGGAAGAACTGTGTCTTACCCAGGGGCAGAAGGATCCGCTCTTCAAGGCCGTCCTTTTCCGGGTCGGAATTTGCCGGCTGCACATAGAGCGTGTCACGGCTTATGCCGGATATTATGCCGGAAAAAACTCCCGGTACCAGCAGTCGTTCCATAACAGACTCGTTGTATCTTCTTTGCAACCGGGCAAAAGCAACCGGTATGATCACATAGAATACTGCCGCGATACCGCTAATGAGCGCAAGGAAGCTTATCATAACGACTCCTTATGGGTATACTGTATGTATGAACATATTTCATGCAGTCACTGGACCGATTTCGGTCAATACCTGGGGTATCCCGCTTGATTCCGGATCAGTCATGATCGTTGATCCGGGCGGTAATATTGAAGAGATTATAGCATATATAGAAAAACAAAATGACACTCTGGCCGTTATTATGTGTACACACGGTCATCTTGATCATCTGCTTGCGCTTCCGGCGCTTCACCGCCGCTTCCCCGATGCGCATATCGCCATTCATCCCCTGGACTCGGAGTTTTTGGGTGCTGGGGCAACTGCACGGCACCGGAGTTTCTTCAATGCTCTCGGCGCCTTTGGCATGGTTGAACCCTATCTTGAGGAAATGCCCCCGGCAACTATGCTTATTGGCGATGGTGACCGGATCATGGACACATCATGGCAGGTTATGCATACCCCCGGTCACAGTCCCGGCTCTGTGTGCCTCTATCATCCGGGAGAAGGAGTTCTTGTTTCAGGAGATACGCTTTTCAAGGACGGGTTTGGAAGAACCGATGCGCCGGGGGGTAACTGGAGCGATCTGGAAAAGAGCCTTGCGCGTTTACGAACCCTGCCGGAGGATACGCTGGTGCTGCCCGGGCACGGTCCGCAAACGATAATACGGAATGAATACTAGCGGGTCTGTGCAAGCATTTCTGAAATGCTGAACGCATGGTCCCCGATTTTTTCGATTGTTCTGACGATATCGATGTACAGGAGCTCTGCCTTGACATTGGCGCCTTTTTCAAGCCGTTTTCGCGCGAATTTCTTGAGGCTCTTGCGGAAACGGTCTATCTCATCTTCCATGTCCGCGGCAATGGCAAGCTGTTCTTTTGAAAGCGGCTTGTTCAGATTCCGGTGTACAAACTGAAGGAATGTTTCTGCAAGTTCAATGTAGGGCTTGAGCCGGCTGATATCTTCCTCGCTGAACGCCAGTTTTTTCTTGCGGCTCCGTTGCAGCAGCATACCGGTCATGTAAATCTCGTCTGTCATGCTTTCCAGATCATCTACTATCTGCAGCATATGCCGCACGTTATCCCTGGTACGCTCGGACAGCGGCAGTTCGGACGTATGCACAAGGTATGCTGAAAGGGCTTCCTGCATCTGGTCTGCGAACTGTTCCTGTCCACCGAGTTTCTCGACAACGCGTGAGTGTGTCTCGGAATCAACGGGTT
>CAZQEF010000244.1:0-3340 GCA_964592325.1 uncultured Treponema sp.
CCGCAGCCGGTAGAGCTGCGGATGATCCGGGCTCCACAACCCGACACCGGCAACGTCAAACTCCGCGGCGAACGATGCTCCCGAAAAGGAAACCGGATAAGGTCCGGTTACGGTATTCCCCTCCGGGTCCACCAGGGTAAGCAGCACGGTGTGCCGTGCTGTCGCGGGGTGATCAGCACCGGCTGTCCCCGCGTCTCCAAGCCGTCCCTCAATCCTGATCCGTTTCTCCTGTTCCAGAACCCGGTCGGTGCGGATGAAAATATCTTCTATATATAACGCTTGCGTTACCTCGAGAAAGACCTCACGATAAAGGCCGCCATAGGTCATGTAGTCGATGACGTGACCAAAGGGCGGAATGTTCAGCGACTCACGGCTGTCCAGTTTTACCGCGAGCAGGTGTTCCGCACCGGGAGTGAGACAGCCGGTCAGATTGAGGGTAAACGCGGTGTACCCTCCAAAATGCTCACCGACTTGCTCTCCGTCAAGAAATACTTCCGCCGCGTGCGCGGCCCCTTCAAAGGTAAGCCGTACTGCCTGTGTGGGGAACAGTTCATCCACAACGATACGGCGGCGATAGGTCATCACCATTTGGTACACAGACTCGTCGAAACAGTTGAAGGGTGTCTCTGCCGCGGAGTGCGGCAGGCGTACCCGTTCAAAAGCAGAATCGTCGAACCCGGATTTCAAGTGTTCATCGGAAAAGACGGGCGAGAACGCCCACCCGTCATTCAGGGGAATATTCATGGGCAGCCTCAGGACTCCCGTCGCGCGGCGAGATCACCGGTAATCTCTGCCAGCTGATCGTCGCCCAGTTTGTAGAAGCGCACAAAGAAGATGATTGAGAGGGCAAGACCGATCATGGGGACAACGACCATGAGAAACCTGAGACCGAACAGTGTCGCGTCAGACTGAACCACGGCATCAACATCGAGTCCCACGAGATCAAGACCGACGCCGGCGATGAGAACGGAGAACGCTGACGCGAGTTTGACCACAAAGGTTTGCAGGGAAAAGATGACACTCTCCGTACGCTGTTTGTTTTTCCACTCGCCGTAATCAACGGTGTTCGCGAGAAAGATTGTGGTGAGCACGGTCGCGATTCCGAATCCCATGAAGATGATGATCGCGGCGACGCTCAGCAATGCCATGTTCGTGATACTCAGGGTTCCCATGACAAAGAGGAGCGCATACCCGCACAGGGTTGTGATAATACCACCGACAAGAATCCGCTTGCTGCTGAACTTTTTCCGCAGCAGGGGAATGCTGAGCATGGCCAGAATTTGCGCGGCGCCGCCGACAGTGCCAAAAACACCGAACAACGCGGCGTTTCCGATATCAAACCGGAAAAAATACAACGCGAGCTGATTCGTCAGATAGAGCGACGCGTTGAACACTACGATACTCACTACGACCACAAGCGCCTGGTCATTCCGGACAAGCGCCCGGAAAAGATCCTGTACCCGCGGACTCTTTCCCGCGGCCGGCACTTTTTCTTTCACGTTGATCGTCGTTATCAGAATTCCAACGATAAAGACAATTGATACAATGAGCGCGAAGCGGCTGAATCCCGTACGCTCGCTTCCGCCGCCGAGCAGGGGGACGAAAACCATTGTCAATCCCACGGGAAGCGCGAAACCGAATCCCGCCGCGCTCCGCGCGATAACTGAAAGGTTTTCCCGTCCGTGCCCGGGCTCGGTCAGGGCGGGAATCATGGACCAGTAGGGTATGTCCATCATCGTATAGGTTATACCCCAGAGGAGATACGCGGCCGAAGCGTAAATCAGGAGAGTGTTTCCCGCAAGATGCGCAGGAATTGAAAACATCAAGTAGAGTACGACAGCGTTTGTACACGTACCGACGAGAAGCCAGGGCCGGAACTTCCCGAGCGGGCTCTTTGTCTTGTCGATAATCACGCCCATGACCGGATCGTTGAACGCGTCAAAAAGCCGGGCGGCCATAAACAATACACCGATGAACGAGGCTGAAATGCCCAGAACCGTGTTGTAATAGTACATGAGGAATCCCGCTACAAGGGAGTACACCATGTCCTTTGATACCGCACCAATTCCATACGATGCCTTCTCTTTTCCCGTCAATGTAATCATGCCATATCCTCCCTGGCCTCAAGGCCTTTCATAAAAATATCCATCATGAGTTCAAGCGCCTTTTCATATTCAATATCGTCCGGGTACTTACCCAGAAGAAACGCCTCCATTGAAGACTCTATCATTGCCTTGACGAGGGGAAGCGGAAACCGCCTCAGGTTCCCTTCCCTCATTCCTTTCGCAAACAATTCCAGCGTCCGCTCCCATCCCGTTTCAAGATGCTCCACAATCCGTGCGTACACCGCGGGGTATACATCCTTTACCGACGCGAATTGTCTGAAATCAAGCCGGCGGAACGAGTCAGGAATAACGATCACAATTCGCCTCGCCTTCTCCACCGTCGACATTTTCCCGTCATGATAAATACGGTCTTCAGCTTCCTTGACCCGGCGGAATCCCTCGTCGACCATCGAAAATAGAAGTGTTTCCTTTCCCGGAAAGACCGTGTAAATCGTCTTCTTGCTGATCCTGAGCGAACGGCATACATCATCAAGCGTAAAGCGGGCGCCTGCCGCATTGAACGCGTCAACGGAAGCGGCCAGAATCGCTTCTCGAAGATCCCCGGTATTTGTCACGGTAGCATCGTTCATCTCACAAATCCTTTACGCGCTCCCCTGCCGGGGTGCCCAGCACTTCGCTGCCGGCCCATCGCGGGCGGCTCAACTCCCCGCGACAGCTTGGCTCCCCTGCCGGGGTGCCAACTCAACGGGAACGCGGAAACCCGTTACGGTTTCCCAGTTTCCATTTTACCATGCTAACGCCAGTTCAGAGAAAGCGCAAGGTTTATTTTCATGTGCATAAAAAAAAACGGGATGCAGAAAACCTTCTGCATCCCGATTCAGGACAGTCGTTCTATCCGATCGCTTCCGATCCGGTCTCGCCGGTCCGGATGCGGACACAACGTTCCAGATTGGTAACAAATATTTTGCCGTCTCCGATCTTGCCGGTACGGGCAGCCTTGATGATGGCGTCGATGGTGGCATCGACAAAGTCATCGTTTACGGCGATATCGAGACGGATCTTCTTGTGCAGGTTTATTTCGGTAATCGTACCACGGTATTCCTCGGTGTATCCGGCCTGCTGACCGCAGCCATGGGCCGGGCTCACCGTCATCTTCGTTACCCTGGCATCAACAAGCGCCTGCTTTACATCTTCCAGCTTGTACGGCTGGATTAACGCGACAATAAGTTTCATGATTCTCTCCTTCCTCAGTCGATAATCTGGAATCCGGCGTA
>CAZQEF010000245.1:0-3339 GCA_964592325.1 uncultured Treponema sp.
GCTGTATATGAATAATGCAACCATCCCGAATGAAATCATCGTAAGGGTTAGCGTGTTCTTGCGGAGGTTCTTTACAACATTCCGGCAGCCTATGAGGAAGTACATCATGCGCCGACCTCCGTGCACGCTTCGTGGCGGGATGCTGCACATGATTCGCGTCGGGGTTCTGCGCTACTCCCCGCACAAGGTTCTCCGCGGGCTATTGTGCTACTCCCCGCGCCGGCTTGCACGCAGGATACTGTGTCGCCGCCCGCGCCGGCTCCCGAATCTTCCCGGATTTCACCGTCGAGAATTCTGACCGTCCGCCGGGCGTACCGCGCGAACGCTTCATTATGGGTGGAGAAAATGAACGTTGTATTTGAGTCACGGTTCAGCGCGAGCAGAAGATCGACGATCCGTTCACCCGTTTTTGAATCAAGGTTCGCGGTAGGCTCATCGGCGAGAATTATATCCGGCCTGGTGACGAGCGCGCGGGCAATGGCGACACGCTGCCGCTGACCGCCGGAGAGTTCGTCCGGCCGGTGTCGTATGCATTCCGCAAGGCCGACCGACTCGATTACAGACTCAACATGACTACGGTCAATTTTCCCGCCGCGGATCAACAGTGGGAACTCGACATTTTCCCGCACGTTCAGTACGGATATCAGATTGAAGCTTTGAAATATAAATCCGATGTACCGGTTCCTGAAACGGGAAAGCGCCGCATCGTTCATCGTGCGCGTATTCTCTCCCCGTATACAAACATCACCGGATGTGGGATTTTCAATGCATCCGAGAATATGAAGCAGTGTTGATTTGCCCGATCCGCTCGGCCCCATAAGACAGATAAAGTCTCCCGAATCAATTTCCAGGCATACATTCCTGAGCGCCGGGATCTGCACCCTGTCCAGCTGATATGTTTTGCAAATATTTTTCAAACTGATAACCATATCTACGTCCTCCACGCTCGTATTCTACGTCCTCGGTTTAGTGCTGTCGCGCGTTTGATGACAAGAGGACGTATCCGGATGACGACAGGACATACAGGGCAGGCATCTTGAATTGACAATGCATTTCACAGCACGTACTATTGAGTCATGCTTACCTTCAAGGTTACCGGTTCAGAAAAAACGGTTTCCCTCGTACGGGAACTGCTTCGCGGCATGAAAGCCGAAGAAGCGGATCCACCGGATCTGCTGCTCGTGGAAAAAGGCTTTCCCGCGCCGGAAAGCGGTGTGTACCTCACCTTTGACACGGAGAATCTTTCTGACCTGCTCCGGTTTCTCAACACCGTCGCGCCGTCACGCCAGAATCTTCCTTTCCTCATCGGGCGAAAACACGAGACCTTCGAGCCGCTCCTCCTTGCAGACATCCTCTTTTTCCGGTCCTGTGGCAACACCCTGTTTGCCCATACGGCGAAACAGGCGTATGAAATGAAGCACCGTCTTTTTGAAATGGAAAAACTTATCGCCTGTGAAAATTTCGTCCGGGTGAACAAATCAAATATCGTGAATGTGCTCAAGATCAGGGAGATAATTCCCTGGTTTGGAGGGCGCATACTCCTGCGTTTTACCGAAAGCGATGAACGCATCGAAGTCTCACGGAATTACGTGAAAGACTTCAAGCAATTCCTGAATATGTGAGGTAGGAAGATGACGTATATACGGGAAGTAATCGGGACATTGATCGTATCAACGCTAATCGGACTGGGAGTGGGAGGACTTTTCGGATTTGTACACACCGGGAGTTTCATCCCGGGGATTTCGGAAGGCGCGCTGGCCGGACTTGTCATCGGTTTTTTCAGCCGGATCGGGTTCATGCTGGTCTATCTGCCGCTGCGCCGGTCACCGCTTCTCGCGTACATCGCCGTTGCCCTGATCATCGCGGCAGGAACGCTCGGATTCTGTCTTTTCTGGGGACTCCCCTTCCCGCTTCCCGGAATACCGGTCATCGCCGTTTCGGAAGCTCTCGGCCTTGGTGCCACCGCCGTCCTCTTCCGCACGTACAGTAAACTAAACAGTCAGCTTGAGGGAAAAATCAGGAAACTTTCGGGCAACGACTAAAAAAAAACGTCAGACAGCTTTACTTTTTTGACAAATTCCCCGCTTCGCATTACCCTTATAGCAAGAACATTACAGCCGCTTCCCGGAAGTGTGCTTTTTAGGAGTTAACAGTATGCCCGAATTCGGAAATCCCTTCAGTGTAAAAAAGAGTGATCGCCCGCTTACGCATAACGAACTGGTTCGCTCGATCCGCATGATGATTGCCGCGGAATATGAAGCGGTGCAGCTCTACCAGGAAATCGCCGAGTCCACTGATAATGTACTCGCACAGAAAGTTCTTATTGACATTGCCGACGAGGAGAAAGTCCACGCCGGTGAATTCTTGCGCCTCCTCCATGAACTGGACCCCAACGAACAAAAATTCTACGACGAAGGCGCACAGGAAGTTGAAGATGAGTTCCTCTCCGGGGGTACAACAGCCTCCGGCAGCGGTCACGATTCCGGTGACCTCGGCATCGGCAGCCTTCGTGATAAAGGAGAGTAATACCTATGACCATGCTTAGAAAAGACTTTGCACCGATCAGTCCGGCTTCATGGGAAGCAATAAACGCAATGGTTACCGAAACCCTTACCGCGAATCTCGCTGCGCGCAAGTTCTGCGATGTTTCAGGTCCGCACGGCATTGCCTACGCCGCGGTTCCGGAAGGACGCATTGAGGTCCCCGCGAACCAGAAGAAAGACGACGTGCGCTTCGGCGTACATCGTGTGCTTCCCCTTGTGGAAAGCCGGGTAAGTTTTTCGATGAATATCTGGGAACTCGACAACATAGACCGCGGCGCGAAAGACGCGGATCTTGAACCGGCTGTTACAGCCGCGCAAAAGATTGCCGCCTTTGAAGACGGGGCGGTATTCAACGGATTCAAGCCTGCAGGTATCGTTGGCCTCAATGATGCCGTGAAAGCAGGCAAACCCGTCGAGCTCACCCTCGAACGCGACGCACTGGTAGACGGTATAAGCGAAGGACTCCTCCGACTACGGAGCGAAGGAATCGGCAGCGGTGCGAACCTTGTGGTTAACCCCGTGCTCTGGAAGTTCCTCGCGCATGTGGTTCCCGGCGGCAGCCTCGCGTCAATTGTACGAAAACAAATCGGCGGAAAGATAATCTATTCGGAAGCGGTCGATGGCGCCCTCCTCGTCGCAGACCGCGAAGGCGATTTGGAACTGTCCGTTGGACAGGACTATGCCATAGGATACGAAGGTCATGATTCCCAGAAAGTCGACCTTTTTATCACCGAATCGTTCACCTTCCGCGTAATCGCCCCCGAAGCGGTAGTCCCGTTTACGGTCAAGGCGTAGA
>CAZQEF010000246.1:0-3334 GCA_964592325.1 uncultured Treponema sp.
GCGCCCCGGGGCCCTTCTTTACGGATAATGCAGGGGTAGTTCTGGTGTTTGCCGGTATAGAATGAGAATACAGAATCAATGAGCGCCTCGGCGCTTTGAAGTCCGCGGTCTCCTGGAACCGTGTGCTCAAGCGCCGCGGCAAGCGGAAACGCTTCACCGTCATTGACCAGAAGAATACATTCGGTTCTTGCAAGAAACTCCGGCAGCCGTGATCCCCGTTTGTCTGCCACTTCTTCCGAGCCGATATCAATAACAACCGGAATGGAGAAGCCTTTGCAGAAAAGTCGCTCGGTTACCGCGCTGTTCATGAGCATGCGACCGTCAAAGAACACCATGCGGGTTTTTGCCGCAATGTTCGCTTCTATCTGTTCAGGACGCATGGTTGGTGCCGCACCGGGAGCACAGGCAATCGAGGTGCTGCCGCCGGGCATATGGACAACCAGGCATCGTCCGGTTGTCATGCTTCGCTCTTCAAAAGAGCGTTGCACGCCGTACGATGCGATATCCGCATCGAGAATCCGTGCCCAGTGGTCGGTTTCACGGTCTTTTTGCCCGGTACAGCCGACAATGCTGCAGGAATAACCGAGTGCCGATGCTGTTTTAAGGGCGTTGGCGGCAGCACCCCCGGAGACATGTATCGGATTCTTGATGGCCAGAAGCAGCTCATCAAGCCGCTCAGGAGTGACATGGACCGTGCTGTTGGGATGCAATCCCAGGGAAAGTGCGGTTTCTTCTTCGGAAAAACAGAAAATGTCCAGAAGTACATTGCCAATTCCAAGAATATCCATCCGCACCTCCCTGTGCTGTTTAGTGTTGTCCGGGTATCTTGACGATTATATCCGCCAGACGCGGGTTTCTCTCAAGATCAATCTTGAGTCCTGCCTGTCGTCCCTTGTTGACATAATCAGGAGACTGGAAGGAGTAGGTGAAATTGGTGTGTACGTCGTAGGTTCCCTTCATGAGCGCGTATGCATCTTCGGTCATGACAAGTTCTTCATCAGTGGGGATCACGAATATCTTGATTGGAGAATTATCCGCGCTGATGCAGGTTTCCGCGTTCCGGGTGCGGGCCAGCTCGTTTTTTGCAGGATCGAGTATGATGCCCAGATGTTCGAGGTCTTTACAGAAACCGGCTCGCATGAGCGCGTGGAACTCGCCGACACCGGCAGTAAATATGAGCGCGTCGGGCATTTTGCCGAGCGCGGCGATGTACGATCCGATATATTTGCGGACCCGGTACGTTTCAATTTCGTAGGCGAGTTTCGCGCGTTTATCGCCTTCCGCCATTGCTTTGGTAACATCGCGACGATCCGCGTATTTGCCGGTAATGCCGAGCAGTCCGGACTGTTTGTTGAGTGCGGTATCGATTTCTTCCACGCTCATATCCGCTTTGCGCATCATGTAGAATGCAAGGGCGGGATCGCAATCACCGGAACGGGTTCCCATGACAAGCCCTTCAAGCGGGGTAAGCCCCATGGAGGTATCGATGCACTTTCCGTTCTGTACGCAGCACATGGACGCGCCGTTACCGATATGGGCAATGATGACATTGGTGTCTTCAGGTTTTTTGCCGAGGAGAACCGACGCGCGTTTGGCGGTAAAAAGGAAGCTGGTTCCGTGGAATCCATAACGGCGAACCGAGTAATCTTCGTACCATTCATGGGGAACGGCATACATGAAGCTCCGTTCCGGCATGGTTTGATGCCAGGCGGTGTCCATGATGGCGCAGTGGGGGACGTCGGGGAGTACTTTCTGGGCCGCTTCGATACCCATGATGTTCGCCGGGTTGTGGAGAGGGCCGAGATCCTGAACTTCGCGGAACGTTTTCAGTACTTCGGGCGTTACCACGACCGATTTGGTGAATTTGGTGCCGCCGTGCAGTACCCGGTGTCCTACCGCCTTGATTACCTTCATGTCCGAAATGACCCCCACATCGGGGTCGGTAAGAGTACGGATGATGAGTTCAACAGCGATTGTGTGATTGGGGCATTCATGCTTCATGGTATACTCGGGTTTTCCCGGGGCGGTATGCGTAATTGATCCACCTTCCTGGGTTACCCGTTCAACTACGCCGGACGCGATTACGTCGCGGGTTTCCCAGTTGAACACCTGATACTTCGCCGATGAACTGCCGCAATTAAGCGTGAGAATGACCATATTCGAGCTCCTGAAAAAAAATAGTACGTTACCTGAACGTTACATTTCTGATGTTTTTTACCTTTTCCAAGTATACGGCGATTGTGGTATACTTGCAAGGGAGAGGAATATATGGATAAAAAACGCGACTGGTTTGAGAGTGAATCGTTCTGGGCGCAGTATTCTCCGGTTCTTTTTGACGCTCAGCGTTGGGCCGAGGCTCCCGCAGTTGCCGAGGGTGTTTTACGGATAATCGGGGCAAAGAGTATCGAGCCGCACGGAGAAAATGATACGGAAACCACAGGCGACGGTCCTGCCATTCTTGATGCGGGGTGTGGTCCGGGGCGTATCGCGGTTGAACTGGCGTTGCGCGGCGCCCGGGTAACCGGAGTGGATCTGATCAGGCCCTTTTTGAACGCTGCCATGGATACCGCCCAAAGTGAAGGGGTTGAACTGGACCTCGTTCAGGCAGATTTGCGTAAATTCATCCGTCCCGACGCGTTTGATGCCGCGGTGAGCCTGTATACGAGTTTCGGTTATTGCGACACCATAGAAGAAGACATGCAGATTCTCGCAAATATTGCTTCCTCCATCAAAAAAGGTGGATGGTTTATCCTGGAAATGACCGGGCGCGAGATCGCTGTTCGTGATTTTACCGAGGGAGAATGGTTTGAACGGGGTGGATTCACCGTTCTTACCGAATTTACCGTGGAAGGCGCCTGGGAAGGGTTGCGTTCGCGGTGGATGCTCATAGATGAGAACGGCAGGAAAATCGATCACACCTACGTGCAGCGTCTTTATTCGGCGGTGGAACTCAAACGGCTCATGCTCGCTTCAGGTTTTTCATCGGTGGAAATATACGGAGATTTTGATTTTTCCCCGTATAACGAGAAAGCGCGAACCATGGTGCTGGTCGCACGCAGATAATCAGTACTGCTACCAAAATTGTTGATAAAAAAAAGGCCCCGGATATCCGGGGCCCTTTTTTTTACTTGATCAGGATGAACTCAACCCGGCGGTTCTTCCACCAGTTGTCACGGTCGGCACGTTCAACGACCGGTTTGGTTCCTCCCATACCGACGGTTGAAAGGCGTGTGCCGTCAACTCCGTTCCGTATGAGGAAGTCGCGGACTGCCTGCGCCCGCTGACGGGAGAGCGGAATGAGTTCCGTGTCTTCCTCTTTCTGGGTGCCGGTTAC
>CAZQEF010000247.1:0-3323 GCA_964592325.1 uncultured Treponema sp.
ATCCCTGAATCCGATTCCCCGGTCGGAACCGTAGCCGAGCTGATACAGTGAGAGGTACCGCGACCACATTTTTGTGGTGTAGCATTGACGGGGATTATGCAGGTTGATCATGGAATTGAACGCGTCAGACGGAGTCTGTACCTTAAGTATGGAAAGATATTCGTCCCAGAACGAGGAAAGGTTCGCGAAGGCGCGGTCAACTTCTGTGTCGGTTGTGTATGCCGAACAGGATTCCGTAACTGAGGAGAGCGATTCTTTCTGGGTAAGTACGGTGATAACCGATGCGGATTCACCGGGCGGGATGGTTCCCATATCAAGCTGGAGTGCGGCGATGATGTCTCCGCGAACCGCGTCCTTTCCCGACAACGTTTCGTTTTTAAGGGAAAGCGGCTTCCTCCAGGTACCGTACTCGTTGTCGCCCAGGAATCGTTTGCGGTCGGTTTCCCATGATGCGGCCGGTTTGTTTGCGTAAAAGATGTTGACGGCCGAGTCACGGTTCATGAACGCGTACGACGCGATGGCGGTCCGTCCATCCTTGAGGGCAACTGCTTGAGATTGCATGGTCTGGGGGACCCAGTCGGCATTGGTAAGTTGTTTGAGTGCGTCAAAATGACTGAACTCCACAACCGGCACGAGATCGACCGCGACCGCTTCCTTGCCGGTGTTGGTTATGGTGTACCTGCGTACCAGTTCGGTTCCGCCACGGGGGACGAAGGCAAGAATGTCGAACGAGAGACCGGAAAGCTTCGTTATCCAGCGGTTATAATACATACCGACATGACATTCGAATGAGTCATAGTCACCGAGGCAGGGGACCCAGTAGGGTGAAGCGATCACTGCGTCTTTCGCGGCATCTCCCGGTTTCCTGGTGCGAACATAGGCCGTTTCTCCCTTGAAATCCGCCGATGGCAGTTGTGGAATGTATTTGGTGATCCGGTTGAGCGCGGGGTCTCCCTTGCAGAGTTGGGATCCTCCGGTATGATCAAGAAATCCCCCAAAGGCAAGGGTTCCCACATAGTTTACCCATTTTACCGGGGTTCGCGGATTGGTAATTATGTATTCACGACTGGCGTCGTCAAAATATCCATAGGTCATGATTCCTCCGTTTGTTTCCTTTTTCAACTATCATGACATAAACGACCCGACTTTTCAAGAGAAAAATCGGGTCGTCTGTGACAATCGGGATTTTCAGTGACTCAGGTTTTGAATCGTTCCGCAAGTTTGCTCAGAGAGTTGACTGCGCCGGTATTCCGTTCTGTTACGGAGGTAATCTCTCCGATCGCCGAGGTTATTGCGTCGCTGGATCGGGCAATGTCCTGCGTGCTCTTTTGAACCTTGAGTGAAATGTCTTCGAGGCGGGTCATTTCCTTGAGGATCATGTCTGCTCCCTGATTCATTTCGAGTGATCCGTCCCGGATCTGGACCGTGATGTTCTGGATTTCGTCCAGGGCTTCCAGAACCTGCCGGCTCCCTTCATTTTGCTCTTTCATGGACATGCGAATTTCCTGTACCAGTCCGTTTGCTTCGGTAATCTGTCTTGCTACAGAGTCGAATGCTTCGTCGGCATGGGCCGATGCATTCACGATGGTTTCGATGGTGCTTACAACTTTCTGGAGTGCTGTTTCAATAACCCGTGATTGTTCGGATGAACTTTCCGCGAGATTGCGAATCTCGTCCGAGACGACGGAAAATCCTTTCCCTGCCTCTCCTGCATGGGCTGCCTCAATGGCAGCATTCATGGCGAGGAGGTTTGTCTGGCTTGCTATTGCATCCACAATCTCGTTTGTTTCAAGGAGGTGCTGGGACTGGTTCGATACATCCTTAATGAGTTCCCGCACATTCTGCATGCTCTCCCGTCCGGTTTGTGAAGCGGTTAACAGGTCTTCGAAGCCGGACCCCGCACGGTCAAGGTTGCTGGTTATGGAATTGATGTTTGAGACCATCTGCTGGATGGCCGCAGACGATTCATTGACCCCGGCAGACTGTCCTTCAATCTGCTGTGTGAGACTTTCTATGTTTTTTGCAATCTGGTGAATCGTGGATGATGTTTCCGTGACACTTGCGGTTTGTTCTTCGGTCTGGAAGTTGAGGTCTGAAACATTGGAGGAAATGACGCTGATATCGGTATTGATACCCTTTGCCCGGTTGGAAAGTTCGTCCGAGAGACGGGACATGGTGCCGGTATCTTCTTTTACTTCGGTAATCATGCCATGAAGTGTTTCCATGAAGTTGTTGAAATATTTGCCTACATCGGTAATTTCATCTTTGCCCGACAGTTGTATACGGTAGGTGAGATCGCCTGAACCCTGTGAGATGTTTTTCAGCGTGTTTGCCGTGTCTACGAGTGGTCTGGCGAGGCGTCTTCCGAGCAAAAGGGATATTCCGAGCACCACAAAAAAAGTCAGAGTGGTGATAAAAAGCACAGACTGCCATATCCTGTTGATGGCGGAGTAGAGATCGCTTTCAGGAAGCATAAACATTACATAGTAATTTGATCCCGGTATTGCATGTCCCGCGATTTGCCAGACACGCTTTGAGTTATCCTGGTATGTTGCAATGTTCTGTTTGTTTTCCAGCATGGAAGCAATGGTTGAAATAAGGTATTCGGGGAGTTCGAACACCGTGGCATTTTGATCGGTTGTGAGAATTTGTTCAACATAACGTTTTAGTTCACGGTCATATTTACGGTGAGCGATAATGGATCCGTCGTCGGAAGTAATGTACAGTTCTCCCCGTCGCCCGAAATGTGTTTCGAGATCTTCCGCTGAAGATAAAATCGCCTGATCAAGCACGTCTCCGACAATGGTTACCGCGAAGAGACCCGCGTTTGTACCGGTCCAGCCAATAATATTCGAGGCTAACACGATTTGTTTTTTCCCGGTGGATTTCGAAATATTCGGACTGGAAAAAATGGTTTGCTTGATCGAAAGGCGGTTTTCAACAATGAGACGTCGAAAGTAGTCCCGGGAAGTCAGATCGGTTGGCTGTGAGGCCGGATCATTGTTATCCGGCGTAACCAGTCCGCCATGGGCCGGGTTGCCGGGGTTGTCTGACCGGTAATATGATCCGTCTCTTCTGATGAGGAGGAATGAGTCAATTTTGTCATTTCTGGTATCGAGTTCCTGAAGTCCGGGGAGAATGCGATTCCATTGAAAGTTCCGTATCTCGGGATACTGGGAGAACGCTTCTACGTATCCCCGTTCAGTAGCAAAAAAATTGGATATGTTGTTGGCAATGTTTTGTGTGTATTCCTGGAAAAATCCGATTGCGTTTGACTTGATGGTAGTACTTGTTGAAAGTGTGATGACAATCATTCCGACAAC
>CAZQEF010000248.1:0-1840 GCA_964592325.1 uncultured Treponema sp.
CGGAATACTGCGCGGACTCGGAGACGCGCATACCCCCCTGTACATGCTCCTTCTTTCAACCATTCTCAACATCATCCTTGATCTGATCTTTGTCATTGCCTTTGGATGGGGCGTTGCCGGGGTGGCCTTCGCTACCGCGCTCAGCCAGGCGGTTTCCCTTCTTGCCTGTATGCTGTATCTGAATTACAAACATGAACTGTTGCGGGTCAATTTTACCAGTTTGCGATTTGACCGAAGCATTTTCGCCCTGAGCGTGCGGATCGGCATTCCCTCGGGAGTACAGCAGTCCATGGTCGCGCTCGGCCTTGCCACAATGACCGGAATTGTAAACACATTCGGAACCGACGCCATCGCGGGTTTCGCCGCTGCCGCGCGCATTGAAAGCATCGCGTCTCTCCCGGCCATGACCATCGGCATGGCGATATCCACCTTTGTCGGGCAGAACCTGGGAGCGCGGCAGCCATACCGGGTACGCAAGGGACTCCATGCGTCAATCATGCTTTCGGTAGGAATTTCGGTTATCGCGGCTCTGGCCTTCTACCTCTTCGGGAACAGCCTGATAGGGCTGTTCAACCCGGATGCGAATGTTGTCGCAGTTGGAACCAACTATCTCCGCATCATCGGACCGTTCTTCATCGTCTTCTCGTTCATGTTCATGCTGAACGGGGTAATACGGGGCGCAGGCGAAACGCTCATTCCGCTGTTGACCACCCTGCTCGCCATGTGGGCAATCCGGATACCCTCAGCCCTCATCCTCTCGAAAAAACTCGGCCTCTCCGGTGTCTGGTGGGCCTACCCTACCGGCTGGGTTATCGGTTCGATCATTTCGTTCATCTATTACCGTTCCGGCCGCTGGCTAAAAACGTTCGAGCGGATTCACGGGAAGTAGACGGGAGTCCTTACAATTTCCGGGTATCCTTATCGCAACCGGTACAACCCGAGCGGATCGGTTTCGAGTGCCTGCCGGTAAAGACCGATAACTTCATTTACCTTGCAGAACATGCACGGGGAGTTTCCTATTTTCTTTTCGGTAAAGTACCCCCTGCGACGAGCTTCATCCTGTATGGCATACCATGCATACGAGGGAGGCGTTCCGGTTTCGATATACCATTCACTCTCGGGATATTTCTTGCGAACCTCGCCCGAGGGCCGCGTTATAGCTTTCACTTCTTCCGGGAGATTTCCCTCCACATAGTGCATACTTGTCAGACGGCAGATATCAACACCAATAAGAAGCGCGTATCCGTCTTTCTGGTGCAGGTTGGAAAGTCCTTTCGAGTTCAGTTCGGCCTCCGCTCCCCAGGCGGCAACCGGCCATTGATCGGTACCGAGCACAACCTCCGGGTCACGTTTGAAGGTATCCGCGATAAGACCCATGTCCGTACGTTCATCAGAATCAGGATTGAGGATGCGCATTTTAACCGAGATATTCATCTTCCGGTCGTCGGCATCCGGTTCCATCCGGCGGGAGTTGGGAAAGGCTGTCATGATGATGGCGCCATCCTTGGTAATCACGTTCTTCAATGCAGAAATAACCGCCCGGGCGCCGCCTTCAACCTGCCCGAAACTTCTGAGTGAACTGTGCACTTCAACGTACATGCCTTTTCTCAGTCCGATGGAATGAAATCCGTCTTCCAGGTCTTTTTGGGTCAGAATCATTATTCACTCGCTCCCTTTCTTGAATGATGGAAAACCGGTATATCAGGCAGGAGCGGTTCCAGGGCGTGGGCGAAAAGGGGCAGGAGAAGCTCCGTATATCCCGCGTGACCGTGATCGGCCTCGGGGCCCTCGGCTCCATGGCGGCGAACAACCTGGCCCGCGCGGGCGTCGGCTTCATCCG
>CAZQEF010000248.1:1850-3309 GCA_964592325.1 uncultured Treponema sp.
GATAAAGCATCAAATCTTTTTTTTTCATGGTATAGTAACAGTACGTATACAGGAGGAGTTATCATGAAACTGATTCAAATTCCGGTCGCCATGCTATTACTCAGTCTTACAGTCTTGAGCTCCTCCTGCGCTGCATCGGATAAAACCGGATATCTCCATACCCGGGGAACCGTCATTGTTGACGGATCGGGCCGGGAAATCCTGTTGCGCGGCATGGGTTTCGGCGGCTGGATGGTAATGGAACCGTACATGATGAACCTGAGCGAAAGCGCGAAATCCGGACAGCACAGCATTCTTGCCCGGATAGACTGCCTTGTGGGGCCGGAAAAGCGGAAGCTGTTCCACTCAGCCTGGCTGAATAATTTCTGTACCGAAACCGATATCGCAGCACTCGCAGAGCTCGGATTCAATTCGCTCAGATTGCCGCTTCACTACAATCTTTTCACGCTGCCGGCAGAAGACGAACCGGTTGCCGGAGAGAACACCTGGCTGAACACAGGATTCGATCTGACCGACAAAGTGCTTGCATGGTGCGAGAAACATGAGATTTACCTGATACTCGACCTGCACGCGGCACCGGGCGGACAGGGGGATGATGCGAATATTTCGGATTATGACACATCAAAGCCCTCCCTCTGGGAATCCTCTGCAAATCGTGACAAGACGGTCGCGCTCTGGAGGAAGCTCGCCGAACGCTATACGGATGAACCCTGGATAGGCGGTTACGACCTCATCAATGAACCGAACCGGGATCTCGGGCCGGGGAACCGCCCCCTCAAAGAACTGTATAACCGCATCATTACCGCAATCAGGGAAGTTGACCGGAACCACATTCTTTTTATCGAAGGAAACTGGTTTGCAAATGATCATTCAGGACTTTGGCCATTCAAAGACGACAATATCGCCCTGAGTTTTCACCGCTACTGGTGCGACAATTCCGTGGAGTCCATACAGCCATATCTTGATCTGAGAGACCAATACCATGTCCCGCTGTATATGGGAGAATCGGGAGAGAACTCAATCATGTGGTACCATGCCGCCCGGAGTCTGCTCGAAGAACATAACATCGGCTGGGCATGGTGGACCTGGAAAAAACTCCGGTCAGACTCCGGCGTCTATTCCATTTCGCCTCCCGAAGGATACGATATTCTTCGAAGGTACTGGATAACAGATAAAAACAAACCGGATACTGATTATTCTTTTTCCGTCCTCATGGAACTGACTGATGCCGTCCGCCTCCAAAATTGCACATTAAACAATGCGGTAATCAGGGCTCTTATACCCGAATAACTTTTTTTTCTTTTTTATATCCATTATTTGCAAACACTGATATAATGAAGTTCTGGATAATGAGTATTCATTATTCGGTAGAAATCCGAATATTTTTTCAGGATTAATGTCTTAATGGCTCGTACAATGAATACGAGTAGAGGAAACTGTTATGGGAAAGAAGATCTAT
>CAZQEF010000249.1:0-3304 GCA_964592325.1 uncultured Treponema sp.
GAGCCGTTTGATCTTCCCCGTGAACTTCTCCGTGAAACTGCGTTGCGTGAGCATTGGATTGCCTCGGGCTCGGTTGACCGCTTGAAAGGCAAGCTGGTATGATGGTGCAATGAATCAGAATGATCCACGCCTCGGGGCATACCGTAAATCCATGAAGAAGGAAACACCGCAGGATTCCCCCCGTGACTCCGGTCTCTTGAAGGTTCCCGGAAAAAAAGAACGGGAAAGCCCATACCGCCGGGTTGCGAAATTTCTTCTTCTGATCGGCACGACAGAGGCGGCAAAGATAGTATCGCGTCTTGATCCGGACCAGGTAGAAAAGGTCATGATGGAGCTTTCCGGAATCAGGAGCGTTCCTCATGACGAGGCGACGGTCATTCTTGCCGAATTTGAATCTCTGCTTCATCAGGCAAAGCAAAGCACCGGTGGAGTTGAAACGGCACGGACAATTCTGGAAGAAGCGTTTGGAAGCGAACGTGCGGCGGAAATGCTTGAGAAAGCGGTCCCGAACCTTCACGGCAAGCCGTTTGACTATCTGCAGGACATTGACAGCGAAAAACTCTACCGGCTTATCAGGGGTGAACTTGCTTCTGTCCGGGCGCTTGTACTTTCACAGGCGAAACCTTCCATCGCTGCGGAAGCAATAAAGCGGATGGATGATACCGAGAAGAAAGACACGGTGTTCCGTCTTGCACGAATGGGCGCCGTTTCCCCGGAGGTGATCCGCCGGGTTGATGATACCATGCGTGAAAAAGTTGAAACCATCGAGGTTCCCACGGGGGATACGGTTGACGGACGTTCGGCTCTCGCCGCAATTCTCAAACGCATGGACGGGGAGACAGAGAAGGGGATACTCGGCCGCCTTGAGGACCATGATCCGGAACTCGGCCGTGATATTCGTAACCGGCTCTTTACACTGGATGATCTGGTTCATGTGGACGACAAGTATCTTCAGGGCGAACTTCGCTCTCTTTCCGACCATGACTTTGCCGTCCTCCTTGCCGGTAAAAGCCCTGAATTACGGAACAAGCTTCTCGGGAATATTTCGAGAAACCGGCGTACGGAAATACTTGAGGAAGAAAACATTATTACTCCGGTAACCCGCAAGGAATCACGCGACGTAACCGAAGCATTTTATACAAAGGTCAGAAATGCCTGGGAGGCGGGAACATTCCGTCTTTCAGACGATGATGACGATCAATGGGTGGAATAATCGAACATGCACACACTTGAACACACTGCCGCGGGGGACTTCCTCCATGGTTTTGACGTTGTATCCGTAACGGATTTACCTGAACTGGATTCGAAAGGAATCTTTGCCCGGCACCGGGAAACCGGCTGTGAGGTATACCATCTGCTCAATGACGATGAAGAGAACCTTTTCTCGTATGCCTTTCGGACTCCACCGGAAGATTCTACCGGCGTAGCGCACATTCTGGAACACTCCGTACTGTGCGGTTCAAAGAACTATCCGCTCAAGGACCCCTTTCTCATTCTGGCCAAACAGAGCGTCAAAACGTTCCTGAATGCCATGACCTTTCCGGACAAGACGGTATATCCGGCAAGCTCAATGGTGGAGGCCGACTACTTCAATCTGATGGCAGTATACGGCGATGCCGTATTTTTTCCCCTGCTTGATCCGTGGATTTTCCGCCAGGAGGGACACCGTATCGAGCTCGGGGATGATGGTTCTGCATCGGTTCAGGGAATCGTATTCAACGAGATGCGGGGAAACTATTCTTCCTTCGATACCATTGCGGGGGACTGGTCTGTTCGTTCCATTCTGGAAGGGACCATGTATGCCCATGATTCGGGCGGAGATCCCGCCTGTATTCCGGATTTAACCTATGAACAGTTTCGGGAGTTCCACCGGAAGTATTACCATCCGGTAAACTGCCGTATCTTTCTCAGCGGTAACATTCCGACCGGAAAACAGCTCGCCTTTCTGCAGGAACGTTTTCTTTCTTCGTTTTCGCGCTCTCCGGAGGTTCCGCCGTCTGCTTCGGTTGAACGCCGTAATGAACCGCGGACAATACATGTCCCCGCGCCTTCAAAAAACGATGATGAGCGCTGTACCGTACACCTGAACTGGCTCCTGGGCGAGGTCGCGGATGCTGAATCCCTCATGGAAGCAGCGCTTGTTTCCGAAATCCTTCTCGGGCATGACGGTGCGCCCCTGAACCGTGCCCTTCTGGAATCGGGCCTTGGAGAGGATGTAGCTCCTTCCAGCGGGCTTGAAACGGAACTGCAATACCTCTGTTACAGCGCCGGTCTGCGCGGAGTAATACGGGAAGACGCCGGCAAGGTTGAACAGCTGATCCTGGATACTCTTGAAGGTGTTGCCCGCAACGGAGTTTCACCGGAAGAGCTTGAGACGGCCATACATTCCATTGATTTTTCAAACCGTGAAATACGACGTTCGCATGGTCCTTTTTCTCTTACGCATATGCGGCGTTCTCTTCGTGGCTGGATTCACGGATACGGTCCCGAGCAGACCCTCCGCTTTATTCCTGCCTTTGAGCGGGTCAAGGAACGAATTACCGGCGATCCCGGCCATATATCACGTCTTGTGCGCACCTGGTTTCTTGATAACAGGCATCGGGATCTCGTCGTGGTATATCCCGATCCGGATTATGAAAAGCGCCTGGATGATCGTCTGTCACAAATCGCCTCTGAGGCGCTCGCCGCCGGTGAGGAGAAGAAAGAGGCCCTCCTCAGGGAAAAGAAGGATCTTGTCATGCACCAGGAAACTCCGGATGCCCCGGAAGCACTGGCGCGAATTCCCCATGTTTCACGCGGCGATCTGCCCGCCATGGCAGAAACAATTCCTTCAGAGACCGGTTTTTCCGCGTCAGTACCGGTTATCCGTCACGAGGTTCCTTCCAACGGCATTGCCTATATGGATGTCGCATTTCCGGTTGACACGTTTACTGCGGAGGATTACCTGCTGTTGCCCTTGTTTGCCTCGGTGCTCACGTCATCCGGCATGGACGGTCTTGACTGGGTAGAGGCTTCGGCTCAATCGGCACGGTATACCGGTGGTTTGGGAACAATGCTTTTTACCAGTTCAACCGTTCCCGGGTATCTTCCGCCGGCTTCACTTCCGGAGGGAACAATTGGACGCGATTATCTCATTATACGGGTAAAAATGCTTGAAGAGCTCGCGGAGCCGGCCGTCGATTTCGTATTCCGGTGCATGGAAACTGCCGATTTTTCGGATACCGTCCGCCTTGAAGACCTGCTTGCGGAGTATCGCAACGATCTTGAGTCTTCCCTTGCTCCTGCAGGGCATCATTATGCCTCA
>CAZQEF010000250.1:0-3297 GCA_964592325.1 uncultured Treponema sp.
AAGTGGGAATAAGTATTACAAAGGGAGGGATGCGGTTCAGCTGCGATTTGTACTGTCGGCAGTACGCCTCGATATCTATGCTTTCTATCCAGCGGAGCGTCTCGATAACGTTTTCCCGAATTCCGATTTCCCGTGAAGAACAGTGGAAATATTCCCGGGTAAGGATGGGGAAGTGGTTTCCCTGGCGTCCGCAAGTCATCTTTGCCATCTGGCGGATGGTATCGAATTCTGCGGTAACTCCGGAGGCGTTTGTTTCTCCTCCGCCAGAATCTTCCACTTTCTGGACGAGTGTTCGAACATCCGCCTCTGCGTTATTGAAGTCATCAGAAAGCTTTTGCAGTTCGCGGTCCATGTTCATGAGCATTTTTAAAATTTCGGACATTTCGTTCAAAGCGCGTTTCTGCTGTTCGTTATAGCAGGATTTGACCCCGGCAAAACCGGACAGGGAATCGTGGAGGGTAATGGTATCGATGTCTTTTTTTAGAGCGTCTTCAACCCTTCCCCGTTCCTCGGATTTGGCTCTTAGCAGATTCTCTGCGCTCTGGAGCTTTCCCTGCGCTTTTGAAAGAAGCTGCTGGAACCGGGCGGATTCATCCTTTTTCTTTGATTTTACCTCATCGGTCGTTGACGGACTGATTTTTCCCGATCCGATTGCCCTGAGCCATTCATCTATGTAATAGACGGCTTCCCGTGTGTTGTTCTCTTCTATGATTTTGCTGAAAAGCAGCCGGTGTTCGTCCGTGAGCAGTGTCGGCAGGAGAAGCCCATACCTGAGCGCGTACTGTTTTTCCCGTGTCGCCTTACCGCTGCCAACTTTAATCGCAATACTGTACATGAAGTCCCAATAGATCGTAATGAGTTGTTGTCGGTATACGCTACGGTCTTTGGCATCCTGGCAGGTGAGGTATTTGGTCAGCAGGCCGTGCAACCGGTGCGCCGATTCGTTCTCGTTTCCAAGGACTTTCTTGTAATATGCCGGATCAGAAAAAACGGCATGCGGTTTATCCGAAAAGAATTTATCGATTTTGGTAAAGGATGTTTCGGTGAGATCTACATCGTGGGGCCCTGTGGGGCCCTCTCCCATTGCTGCCGCGGAAGATGAAAAAAGGGATTCTTTCTTTATGGAGTGGTTTTTATTTTTCGGGGTTTCCGGAATATTTTCAAGGAGTGCGGCGAGTTCAGGATCAAGACGGGAATTATCCATTATTATCCAACTTCACGTAATTATTGTATCATGTTGGTCAGAATGGACTCGTGGAGGTGAGGGGAATTGAACCCCTGACCTCTTGCATGCCATGCAAGCGCTCTAGCCAACTGAGCTACACCCCCGAGGTAACGGGAGTATAGCAGGGTTATGCCCGGAAGGTCAATAGTATTGCCTTGAGGGCCGCACGCCGGTCTTGCGCGCCGGCTCCAATACCTCTAGTATAGCAGGTATCCGCGAAAAATCAAAACGTTTCCGTTACGGGGAGGAGAGATGCATACAGGAAAGAACCACAGTATTCTGTTGGCAGGTTTGCTGCTTTTTTTCGCTTTGGGCTCGTTGCTGAATGCCGAATCAATTTCTCTCTCGGTTGATGACGCGGTTACGCTTGCTTTGGAGAATAACAGCACAATAGTGAAAGCCCGGCTTTCCGAATATGTCGCCCAATCCAGGCATTCTTCCTCCTGGAATGTTTTCCTGCCGGACATCAGTCTTACCGCTGCATTACGGAATATTCATGAACTTGCCGGTGTAAAGGATACCTCCAAACCGGATCCTGCTGGAAATGATTTGAGCGCGTCGGCAGCTCTTCGCCTTACTCTTCAGCCGGGGGTGCGGGAAATACTGGTTCAAACAGGGCTTGAAAAAGAACACCAGGAGATTCTGCGGAACGGGGCGGAGGCTGCTGTTTCACGGACAGTCAAACAAAGTTATTTTGCAATAGCGACTGAACGTCGCCGACTTGAACTGTATGAAATGAATCTTGAACTCGCAAAACGTGAAGCTGCGCTGGTTCAGAGAAA
Source organism: uncultured Treponema sp. (assembly GCA_964592325.1). Classification (GTDB taxonomy): domain Bacteria; phylum Spirochaetota; class Spirochaetia; order Treponematales; family Treponemataceae; genus Teretinema. The sequence goes on from CAZQEF010000250.1 coordinate 2,008, forward strand.
TTATGATGCCGGCCTTGCCTCGGAACTTGTGTTGCTTCAGGCTCGTTATGCAGCAGCCAGTCTTGAACCGGAGCTATTGAAGGCACGGCAGGAATTCGAACAATCTCTGCGGGCGTTCAATATACTGCTCGGAATAGATCCCGATACACCCGTGGTGTTTACCGATTCAATCGGGAACAGCTTCCCGGACATCTGTCTTCCCGGAGATGCTCCTGCGCGAATTGAAGAGAGGCAGGATGTCGCTGTTGCCCGTATTGTGTTTGAAAGTGCAAAGAGCCGCCGGCGTGCGGCAACGCTGAACCGTTATGCTCCTACCGTGAGTCTTTCAGAGTCTGCGTCGGTCCCGGATCTTCAGAACGGATATTCTGCGCCGGAAACAGGGACCTTTACTCTGTCTGTCTCCATCCCTCTGAACGGATACATCCCCGGTTCGTCAACACGTCTGGATGCAAAGGAACTGGATGTTATTGTTGAACAGGCGGAAATTGCCCTGAACGATGTGCGTATTCAGGCCAAGGAAGAAGTTCGGGAACTGACTGATACCCTGAACCGTCTTCAAAAGAGTATTGAGCTTACGCGAATGAATGAAACTATGGCGGTACGGGCATATGAACTTTCCCGGGAGGGGTATGAGTCCGGCCTGGTTACCCAGACCGATCTTGATGAAACCCGTCAGAAAAGTCTTGAAGCCCGGTTTTCCGTGCTGAATGCCATTTATTTATACAAGGCTGCATTGATAGAACTTGCCCATGCCCTTACTATGGAAGAAAGCGAACTGTGCCGAGCGGGAGAATAGTCATGAAAAATACTGAACGAACAATCCGGTTGATATTGCTTGTGCTGATAGCCTTTGCCGCACTTGCCCTCGGGATAACTTTTCTTGGCGGTGGTAAGGACAACCCCGCAGCTGGCAAACCTTCCCGGCCTGCTGCGGGAGCCGCCGTAACTTTGACCGTTGGTGCCATTCGTGTCGAACCTTCTTCGCTCATTCAGACGCTTCGCCTGAACGGAGATGTGTCGTCCAAGTCCAAGATATCCCTTTTTGCGGATACCGCAGGAAAACTTGTATCATATGAAACCGGTATCGGCAGCGAGGTCCGCCGCGGGGGAATTGTCGCAAGGATTGATCCGTCCCGGCCTGGAGCACCATATGCGGTCAGTCCGGTGCGTTCTACGATTAACGGAACCGTCATTGATTTGCCCTATACCGTCGGGGACACCGTATCCACATCCTCTCCGGTCGCGGTGGTTGGTACTCTCAATGATCTTCATGTCATTACCCATGTGCCG
>CAZQEF010000251.1:0-3295 GCA_964592325.1 uncultured Treponema sp.
GTGCACGGGTAATGCGGTCTGTTACCGGTTCTGGATCTGCCGGAAAGGATTGCGGAATACACGAGAAAAAGTCGCAATAGTCACACTTTTTTGAACAAACCGGTATGTGAATGTAGAGCGAAGGATGAGGGACACTGATCAAAATCGTTCAAACAGCGCAAAAGGCCAGTACCGCGCAACAACACGACCCATGATCCGTTCTTTCGATACGGGTCCCCAGATTCTGCTGTCTCCTGCTTTGAGGCGGTTATCGCAAAGAACAAAATATTCACCGGCTCCAAGTTGTATCTCCGGGAAAGAGTCCGAAAAAGGGAGTGAATCATTCCAGTTGTCCGGAAGCGATAGAATATTGAGTTCATATCTTGCGGATACCAGTTCAAATTCAGTCAGAAAATGAGTTGTGTTTGCCGGTTTTATGTATATGATACCTTTTTCCATATAGAGCGTGTCCCCCGGAAAACCGAGCAGACGCCGGATGACCGGTTTCTTTCCCGGAGTATCTGTTGAAGAAAACGGTATTACACGTTGAAACGTAATAAATGAAACAAAGGAACGTACAATTCGCTGTATTCGTCCATGGCGCTCGGGATTGATGGGGGCAATGACTACCATATCGCCCCGTTGCGCGGGAATGATAACAGGGAAACTGCTTTTTTTCGCGGTATCGGTGGAATACAGTGGAGTTGCAATAATCAGTTGATCCGGTGCTATGGTGGGAAGCATGGTTTCAGAACGTATACGGTACATGGTTACCGCGTTGTTGTGTATCAGGGTAAAAAGAACAATCAGTATGACCAGACAGGTGCTGATGATGACAAATGTTCTGCGTTCTTCGCGTTGTGCGGTATACGAAAATTTATGCCATTTGGCGGGCATGTACAACCTCTTTATTACGGTAATGACTGATTTTGAATTTTACCATTGTAAGGCCTCGTTGACAAGTATACTCCCGAATACCTATAATCCACCCGATGAGTACAGATGCACCGGTCAAGGTATTGGCCAAAAACAGAAAAGCACGTTTTAACTACACCATTGAAGATTCAGTAGAGTGCGGGATTGTACTTGAAGGGACCGAGGTGAAATCTTTCCGGGGCGGAAATATTTCGTTTCCCGATGCATTTGCGGAAATTCGTGATGGTGAAGTCTGGCTTATGGGGCTTCACGTTACTCCCTATGTGTATTCATCCATTTTCAATCATGACCCGGATCGCCCGAAGAAACTGCTTCTTCATCGTGAAGAAATCAAGCGTCTGGCAAGAAAGGTTGATGAAAAGGGATTTACCCTGATCCCGCTCGAATTTTATCTGAAAAATGGTATAATAAAGGTGGAAATCGGTATCTGCCGGGGGAAAAAGGTGTTTGACAAACGGGCGGATATCCGTGAACGTGATGTGAAGCGGGATCTTCAGCGGGAAGTCCGTTCAAGGAACAATGGGTAACAACAGATACAGGGACCTGAAACAGAACCAACGGATTCTCATTTCACTTTGCCTGCTGTTATCTGCAGTCATGGCTGTTCAGGCACAGTCGGTGCCTTCCGTTGCCGTCTTTTCATTGTACTCCAGTGATCTGGGAGAAAACATTACCGTTTCGGTAAATGATCTCATTTTTTCATTTATTCGCGAGTTGCGCACCTACCGCACTGTTGACATGCGCACCGATACCCTTCCCCTGGACATGAGTGTTCCTGACGGTACTGATTATCTTTTTTTCGGAACGATCTCCGATCAGCCGGACGGTATCAAGCTGGAACTGGTTCTCAAGGGAGGGCCGCAGGGTGTTACCCGACTTATTTCACGCGTCTATGAGAACTCGAACCGGATATTGCTTGAATCCCGCATGCTTGTACGGGATCTTTTTGATCAGTCCGTGCGCCTTCCCGATCCTGATGATCCCGTGTATGCAAAGGGATTGACCGGAAAACCTGCCCCGCAGGTTGCTGAAACACCGGAAACCCCAGAACTGGTCCGGGTTTCAAGCATCGATTCTCTCGCCGGTTCATGGGAGGGAGAATCAGGTATAGAGCGGATAATGCTTTTACGCGGAGGCCGCGGTGTTGCGATTCTCTCAAGCGGTGTGTCAATATCGCTTGAGGTTGTTGTATCAAACGGTGATCTCGTTGTTCGCCAGAAAGGAAATGCAAATCCGCGACAATTCGATGATCTTCCTGATCCTGTCGCCCGGCAGGCTGCCAATATTGCGCCTCCCATCGAATGGCGTTTTCTCATTTCAAAAGACCAAAAGACTCTTTCCGGAACAAAGAAAACCGTCGTGGTCAAAAATGACGGAAAAAACATCCTGAATATGGAAAGTATGGAATATCCGGTTTCCTGGGTGCGTCAGTAATACAGATCCACTGGTCAATGTTTTTTACGCATCATATCCAGAGCAAAGAAAGCGATGACGCCAAACAGAATGCCTATCAGCTTGCATATCCATTCAGGCAGAAAATCAGGTTTGATTGATACCAGTGCCGTTCCCGGAACGAGATTGCGATCAATACCGCCGTTGAATCCCGCGAGCTTGATGAGCTGTTCACCTTCATGAATATATCCGAGTTCATGGGCATATACCGTAATCGTATCCGTATCGGACGAAAGATTTGCAAGGCGTGATTCAAGTGTTGTATGAATATCCTGAAGTTTTTCGTAATTTCGTACGAGGCGTTCTTTTTCCATCCCGAGACGGGAATATCGCCATTGTCCCATCGGTCCGGCAGACAGTCCCAGCAGGGTGTATAGCAATGTACCGATAAACAGCGGTAGTACAATTCTTAGATACTTCATGGTATACTGATTCTCGGTAAACAATCAGACGATCTTTACATACTACCGGCAAATATCCCGCCGATAATGTTGACAGGGGCTTCTGCGGTAATATACAGTTAAGTGTATACCGCTCATGTGCCGATAAGGAAAAGAGTAAACCAATACTTTCGGGAGCGCTTATAATGCCGGATTTTGAGAACAACGAGATACAAGACTCTGCCTTCCCTGTAGAATTCAATGATGAAAATGAAGCATTGGATATGTACGGAGTGTGGGTAAAAAGCGGTCCACGTGATATTTCTGCATATGATGAACCGTCTGATAACGGAGATTCCATGGATGAACAGACGGTTATTCCTGTATTTGACAGTGTCCCCGATATTACCGAATTCGATGAGCTGCCTGACTTTGATATAGGTCTCGATGAACTCGATAATGAAGGCAGCGATACGGTTGAAGGCGATATGGAAGAGATCCTTCCCGAAGAAATTGTCGCCGAAGATGAGACGGCGGAACCTGCAGAC
>CAZQEF010000252.1:0-3289 GCA_964592325.1 uncultured Treponema sp.
TTGACACCGCCTGTTTTTGAGATCATGACGCCATAGTGGCCTGCTGGAACAATAAACTGTACCCAGCCGAAATAAAATGCGGCACCGGCTGCCACAATGAGAATAAACAGAACAAAGATCGCTTTTTTCATGGTCTGAACCCCTGTTACAAGCGGAAAGTTACCAGTATAGTACTTGGTAAGGAGTATACCGCAATTTGAACACGAGGAAAAGCCGGAAAATACGCAAGACGCTCACGGTTCGTTTCCTGTACCGTACGGTACTGTCGCTGACTGTTTTTTCAGCTGGACTTGCCGTTTTTTTTGTTTTTGGAAATATACAGCGGTTTCTCGACTCTACGCAGGTTTTCATCATCACCGTGTTATCTTTTTCCGCGACGATAACGGTTCTTGCCTCAATACCGCTCATTATTCCCGAACTTTTTCTTGCGGTTACACATCGCCGACAAAAGTATCTTCAGCTTCTTGTAGTAAGCCTGTTATGTGTTGTTGCCACAATTGTTCTGGCTGTCATTTCCCGGACAATTCTCATGCTCTCCCGTGGATTGTAACTTTATTTGTTGTGTCCGGCAGTACGTTGACAAAGATTTGTTCCCTGTCCTACTATGGTTCCGATGAAGAATTCTGAACGACTTTATGCTGTGCGCGGCGCAGTGTGTTGTGACAACACTGATGAATCCATTGCGGCCCGGATACCGGAACTCTACCGTACCATTATTGAAAATAATGCCATTGACGAAGAAAAAATCGTATCAATACAGTTTTCCGTAAACCGTGAATTGACTGCATTGAATCCGGCGACTGCGTTGCGCCGGGCAGGCTGTGCAGGAGACCTGCCTCTTTTTTGTACGGCTGAACCGTATATTGACGGTTATCTCGAAAATGTTATACGGATTCTCGTGACCTTCTACGGATCGGCGATGCCCGCTTCAATATACCTCCATGGAGCAGAAGTGCTCCGTCCCGATCTCTTTGAAAACGATCCGGGGATTGCGGAGTCTTCTTCCGTTACGGCAAATGAGCGCTGAACCGGAATCTGTCTGGCTGGTAAGCCGGGAATATGCAGGCATTGCCGAAGCCGGTGGCGTAAAAAATGTAGCTTGCTCGCTTGCAGAGGGCCTTTCCCGCCGGGGAGTGGCGCTGACTGTTTTCATACCACGGTACGGATGTGTGAACCTGTCCGGAGAGCTTCTTTTTTCATCGACGGTAACGGTACTGGGATTCAAACATCGTGTTTCATTCATTTCCGCCGAGATGCATGGAATCCCCGTTATTCTTATAGATGCCGATGTGTTTTCCGGGAAAGACGATGTATATGTGTATTCGGAACGTGAATCCCGTATGGTTCACGGTGCGGTCCGGGGGCAGGGCCATAACGACATGGACCTCATGAATCTTGTTCATCAGCGTTCTGTTCTTGAATATGCACGTATCGGGGGTACAGTGCCCGATATTGTTCATTGCCAGGATGCTCATACAGCTCTTCTTCCGGCCATTGCACGCAAGGATCCCGTGTATGGTGATCTGTTTGCTTCTACTGCGTTTGTCGTGACCATTCACAATGCCGGACCCGGGTACCGTCAGCTTGTTCCCGGCATTGACCGTGCGGAGCAGCTTTTGTCACTTCCCCGGGAAGTGCTGGAGCCCGGCATGTTTAACGGCAACCTTGAACCGTTTTTGCTGGCTTCAGAATATGCCAGTTTGACAACGGTTTCACCATGGTATGCCCTTGAATTGACCAGTCACCGCTATGGAGCGATGACAGAAGGACTTTCTGCCGAGTTTGAGCGTCGCAGAACCAGTATCAAGGGTATTGTGAACGGTATAGATTATCACCGCTATGAACCGTCTGATACCTCGTGCTCGTTGCTTCCGTATGCCTATGATCCTGTTCAATCGAATTTTGACGGAAAATACCGGGCACGGAAGTTTTTTGTTGATAATCTGGAAGCCCTTGCGAATGAATCATCTCTCGTGCGTCACGGGAACATTGAAGATGATCCCGGTTCGGTCTATTTTACCTATCAGGGACGCATCGTATGGCAAAAAGGACTGGATGATTTCATTAATGCGGCCCGGGATGTTATTGTTCGTATTCCAGGGGCACGATTCATCGTTCTCGGGCAGGGAGATCCGGTACTGGAAGAGATGCTGGTAAGGACGGCAGAAGCCTTTCCCGGATCGTTCGTTTTTCTTCAGGGATATGAACGTTCTCTTGCCCGTTTATCTGTTGCCGTATCAGATTTTCTTGTTCTTCCGAGCAAATTCGAGCCTTGCGGACTGGAAGATTATATCGGGCAGATATTTGCTACCATACCGGTTGCCCATTCGGTGGGCGGACTGCAGAAAATAGAAGAGGGGAAAACCGGATTTCTGTACCATGCCGATATCTCGGGAAACTGTGCAACCATTCTGGCAGACCGTCTGGTATCCCTTGCCCGTCCAATTCTCGAATCCGGAGGCGCCGGTGCCGCCTCGGTACAAAAATACCGGATCATGTTGCAGCATGCTGCACTTCATGTACAGAAAAACTGCAACTGGGACACGATAATCAGGGATTTCTATATTCCGTTTTATTGTGAGATAGTTACCGCGACGTGTTGACTTTTTATGAGCAATCATATACATTGCTCCTCGTTCGCAATGCCAACTTAGCTCAGCTGGCCAGAGCACGTGATTTGTAATCTCGGGGTCCAGGGTTCGAATCCCTGAGTTGGCTGGCTGGCGCATGGCGTTCTTTTCTTTGGGGAGATTCCCGAGCGGTCAAAGGGGGCAGACTGTAAATCTGTTGGCTACGCCTTCCAAGGTTCGAATCCTTGTCTCCCCAAAAGCCTTCCTTGCCTCAAGGAAGGCTTTTTTTTTCCTGTTTTTTTGAGGAAAAATATGATGAAAGACAAATTTTATAAAAACGGACTGTACTTTTCCTGTAGCGGGTGTTCCGCCTGCTGCCGTCATGATCCCGGATTTGTGTATCTGTCTGTCAATGATCTGACCCGTCTGTCCCGTTGGGCAGATATGAATTCTGACGATTTTATACAAGCATACTGCAGATGGGTTTCACGAAACGACGGCTATGAGTATCTGTGTCTTCGTGAAAAAAAGAATTTTGACTGTATACTCTGGAAAGACGGATGTATCGCCTATGAAGAACGCCCGCTGCAGTGTTCATCATTTCCGTTCTGGGCATCAAATCTTGTGGACGAAGACTGGTGGAATGCAACGGCGGAATCATGTCCCGGTATGAATCATGGGCAATTTCACAGCGCAGAAAAGATAACCGGGATTTTAAA
>CAZQEF010000253.1:0-3269 GCA_964592325.1 uncultured Treponema sp.
CAATAAGCTGTTCCACTTCATTTTTGATATTGGCAAGGATCCTCTTTTCCGAGAATCTGTTCTTCATGCGTATATAAAAGACAAACATGACGGTCAGATTTGCGAGGAGAAGAAACAATGCAAAATAAAACCAGCCGCTCATATACTATCCGATGATATCAATGTGTGAACCGAGGTCAGGGTCACGTATGATCTCACGTTCGTCGGGTACGGCTGCCTCTTCATTATCAGGTACATCTCCCTGGCTTGTACGTGAGTCGGGATTGCCATTCCCGGACGATTCCTTTCTCTCCCGAACAATACCCGCCTTTTCTTCGCCCGCTTCGGCTTCCTGTACTGATGTTACCTTTCTCTCTGCATCCTGGCGGTTCTGCGCAAGCTCGGCTTCGCGTGCGTTCTTGTCGGCTGCCTGCTGCTGAACCTGCGCTTTACCGACTTTTTCCATCTGTGCATAGAGCGTCTGCAAATCAATCGGCTGAATACCCACTGGGAACCCTCTTCATGTCATCATCAGCTCCCTGGTATTTTCCATACCGGATGAGCCCGTTCTCGAGGTAAAATGTGGTTGCCTTGCAGTCAGTTCGTACTTCTTCTGTCACATCACGTATAACGATTTTTACTCCGGCGAATACCTTTACCGAAGCTGAAACCTTGCCCTTTGTCTTGAGCGTATTCAGGTAGGTTTGGATATGCTTGATCTCTCCCCCTATTTCCTCAAGCTCCGTTTGAAGGATATACTGACGCTCCCCGAGTTTCTTGAGAGCTGCTTCCTTTTCTTCCGGAAGATCACGTTTTTGTTTTTTCTGGTTCATGAGTGTATTGAAATTCAGCTGCACGTCTTCAAGTTCCCGTTCAGCGGTCTGACGATTCGCCTGAAGGATATCAAGCCGTTCCTTGCTCCTGGGATCAAAACCGACACTTAATACAGTCTCGCTCGCACCACCGTAACTGCCGAGTGTTTTCGCGTGTATCTCTTCCGAGGCACTGAGATTACCGCCGATGATAGCCGCGCGTTTACCCTGGCAGAGTATTTTTCTGTTGGCGCTGACCTGGGAATTGATTATGCCGTCCGATACAATGACAAATTCCCCGGCTTCCACTTTGGTATTTTCAATGAATTTTGCCCATATTGACTTGCCTGAGCGGATAAATCCTTCGCCTTTTCCCGCTACACCCTGACTGACGACAATGTCTCCCTCGGCATCAAGCTCGCTTTTTCCTACGGTTCCCCGCACTTCAATGTTTCCCGATGCCTTGACCGAGAATCCATCCTCGACGTTGCCGGATATATAGACGGTGCCAAGGAACATGATGTTTCCTGTCTTGAGTGAAACATCTCCTTCAATAGTCAAGATAGGTTCAACATTGATCTTGTTGTTGAGCATGATGACCTGACCGTTCGTTTCGGCAATAATAGTCAGACCGTCATCGGCAACATGGGTGTTCTTTCCGACAGGAACCGGTATGTCCTTCCCGTTTTTGGCTTCGAGATATTTTCCGGTAACTGTCTTACCGGCCTTGCCCCGTTCGGCGACCACTTTTTGGGCAAGCGGTTGTCCCTCAACAACGTTCTGTACCAGGTTGAGTTCCTTGAAATCAACATTTCCAGAAGCGGTTTCCTTGAGACGGATTTTCGACCGGTCGGTTTCAAAATTATACAGTATGTGCGCATCCGCGCCGTCCTGCGGTTTAATACCTTCCGCGACAAGATAATTCTGTTTGTAAATTGGGCGGTCAACAAATTCCTGTATACGCTGTTCGTCAATTCCGGCTACAACACGGTTATTCTTGAGAAAGGCTACTATGACATCAACAGATAGATCGGCCCCATTCGGTCCTGGCGGCGTTACATACAGCCAGGCTTTCATTTCCTGGTCGGTTATGTCCACGGCCATGAGCGCATCCTGACCGGGATTATGAGTAAACGGACCTATTTTTACCAGCTTGCCCGCTTCGGCTTTTACCACCGGTGCGACGGTGTTTTCGGTTATGTTGTTAAGACCACGTTCACGGATACGAAACATGGCGTCCTGCATCGTCGCGTGACTGCCGGTGCCTGATGGCGGTGTTACCTTGAGGTACACACCGTCCGGAGCGCAAAAGACAAAAGCGTCTCCGTTTTTATTTACTATAACCGGTCCGTCTTCAGCCGCTGATCCATCGGTTGCACGGTCCGAGGCCAAACGTGATTTCTTCTTCCGCTTTTTCTGGATTTCATATGCCCGGATCAACCAGTTCCGCTTGTTAAGACTGAGAAAACTGTTTGAACCTTTCTGGAGAACTTCGTAATCGATATCACGTACCGGCACATCAAGCTGGATTGCGGCATCGTCTAGGGCTTCATCGAGTGTGGCTGCTTCTACTTCAATAAAAACCCGGCTTTGATCTTCTTCGTATCGAAGTGCCATTGCCTCCCGGATTTTTTCCAGATTCACCATACAAGAGGCCCCTTTATCAGATTATGCCCTTACGGATATTGGTCAATTTTGCCCTGAGACGGAGATTTGCTTTTGTGTGCAGCTGCGATACCCGCGATTCCGTCACTTTCAGAACCTGACCGATCTCCTTTAGAGTTAAGTCCTCATAGTAATACAATACCAGAACCATCTTTTCTTTCTCGGGTAACTCGTTAATCGCTTCCACAATAACCCGTTTGATTTCTTCGCGCTCAACAATGACATCCGGATTCAATGATGACGGAGATTCAATGCTGTCACCTATGGAAATACGTTCCGAATCATCACCGGCATACCACACATCGTTCAGGGAGAGAATACTCGTTCCGGATATTTTAAACAAAGTTTGCTGAAAATCGGTTTCGGAGACACCGAGTGATTCGGCAATTTCCGAATCAGAAGCGGTTCTTCCCAGTTTTGATTCAAGCTGGACAATAGCGTCCTCAATTTCCCGTGTTTTTTGCCGTACAGACCGGGGAACCCAGTCTATTGAGCGTAATTCATCAAAAATTGAACCACGTATCCGGGTCACTGCATATGTCTTGAATTTGACGTTTTTTTCGGGATCAAATTTGTCTATGGCGTCGAGAAGTCCGAATACACCGAATCCAACGAGATCATCAAACTCAACGTTGCTCGGCATTCCGACCGCAACTTTTCCTGCGACATACTTAACCAATGGAGCATATTGCTTTATAAAAAATTCACGTATTGCAGGATCCCGGGTCTTCTTGTATTCAGACCACAATTCTTCCTCGGTTTTTTGCTCCAAAAGCGCATTCCCCATGTACACACCCTTTTATTATCAAGTAC
>CAZQEF010000254.1:0-3259 GCA_964592325.1 uncultured Treponema sp.
CTCCGAAAAGAGTTTTCCGAGAAACAGTTCGGATACAATCCGCTCCTCATGATCCGGATTCCGGGTATCGGCCGCCGTTTCGAGAATGAAGTCGATCCCCGGGCCGGTACGGAGTTTGTCTGAACGGATCCTGTTCAGGCAAACCGATGTCGCTACGGTGTAAAACAGGCTCGAACATGCCCCGTTGAGCTTTTCCCGGCGTTCAATGATCCTGACAAAGACGTCCTGCATGGCGTCGAGCGCCTTTTCTTCGTCCTTGAGCAGGAACCTGCAGCGGCGGAGCACCATGGGGCCAAACTGTTCGTAGAGATGTTCAAAATCGTCGATAGTAATCGTTCCGGTCTTACTCATGTACTCGCGTTTCCTGTTGTATCTGTGTAACACGGCAGAGGGGGAAGAGTGTTACTTTTTTGTTCTGTTACGGTACCACTATTTTCGGGAAAAATCAGTACTGTGCTTTCCAGGAGCGGATGGTTTCCAGGAGCGGATGGTATGTAAAATCTGGAGCGCGGCCACACCGTCTTCAAAGGATGAAACGACGACCGTTGCGGGATTCCTGAAGCAGTCCACGGCATGTGCCAGCATGTTGGCGAAGTAACCGGTTTTCCCCCTGTATCCATTTTTGATTTGGCGCAGTGAGCGGAACTGTTCATAGTAGGGGGACGGTTCGCTCTTCCACACTTCCCAGATTCCGTTTCCTGCGCGCACCCGGCCTGAAGAAAACTCGCAGTCAAGTTCAAAGGCGAGAAAATCGCGTCCGGGGGAAGAATCGATGGTGATGAGCGCGGTTTCATCGCGTCCGGTTGTTTCCCCGAGCGAAAAGAAGGGGTTGGTTGCGCTGCCGCTCTCACCATGGACAGCGGTTACTTCCCAGCGTCCGGCAAGGAAGGAAACAAGGTCCACGAGATGGGTTCCGTCGTGCCAGAGTACGTCTGCCGGTTTTTTGGTTTTCCCCATGTAGAGTCGGGCATGAACGGCTTTGAGCGTGCCGAGTGTTCCCGAGTCGATTATTCCGCGCAGTTCCCGGTAATCGGCAGAAAACCGCCGTTCATGGTTTACGATAACCCGGCTGGTACCGGCCTTCTGTGCCGCCTGTATGAGGGGAAGGGCCGCTTTTGCCTGTTCGAGGCTTTCGCCAACGGGCTTTTCGAGAATGATAACCGGAACCCGGGCGTCAAGACAGGTTTCCAGAAGCGGTATATGGCTGTCGATGTCGCTCGCGATGTGGACGATATCCGGGGTTATCGTTTCGAGCATCTTTTCCGCGGTTTCATATAATGCCGACGCGGGAAGTCGCCATCGGCGGCCGAAAGCGTGACGGGCTTCCGCGTCGGGGTCTGCTCCGGCAACGAGAACGGTGTCGCGGTTCTGTGCGATCGCTCCGGCATGACTCGCCGGTTTCTCCCGTAGCCGGTCATCCTGGAGCGAAGATCCTATCCTGCCGCAGCCGATAACCGCGCAGCGCACGACCCCCGATGCATGTATTCTGTCCGGCATCCCGTCCTCCTGGCATTACGGTGTATTCTGCTGAAAAGGTATCATAGCGGAGCATAAAAAAAAAGCGCCGGAGAACCGGCGCCGGGGGAGGGGTAAAGATTCATTACTATTCAATCAGATACATCTGCATTTCGACGATGTTTCCGGTAAAATCAAAAAAACCAAATACGGTATTTTGTCCGTAATAAGCTACATTTATTGATCCCGAAGTTTCTATAGATGAGTTCACTGCTTTACTGCCGAGAACCATGCCATTTATATCGTATATGGTGATTGATCCCATAAAAGGCATATCACCGTTTACGGTGTAATTAAGTCGAAGCTGATTATAGAGCGAAGGATCGGCAGGGTCGATATCAAGTTGAAAATATCTCCCTGTTCGCGTTGGTTCATTCCCGGGGAGTTCTGCATATTCCAGTATACTATCCATACTGTATGATGTATTTTCCCCGATCACAGGCATGAGTTTTACAGCAATGACATTCCTCTGCCCGGCGACGATGCGTACGTTTTCGAGCATCTCTGCAGTGGCGCGCCCGTCAATGAGGACATCAAATGCGGTAAGATCGGGAAATGGTGTAGGAGGATAATCCTCCATCGCAAATTCAATAAACTCATTGTCGGGCATACTCATGAGCTGGGTAAAGGTTTTGTCGATGTATAAAACTAAATCGCTGGTGTCCAGTCCTTCCAGCGGTTCGGTGGCGTAGAGGATGCCGAAGCCGTCGTAACTGCCTGCGGGTATTTCGGTAGTGGTAAAGACCGAGCCGGCGCTGAGCTGGAAGGGACCGTAGAAGGGGCCGTTGTCGCCGGTGGGGCCGCCGACGGTTCTGATATAGAGGTAGCCGGTGCCGGGCGCTATAATGCGCTCTCCCATAGCATCACCGACCGAGAAACTGACTTCAGTGGAACCGCTTTTCGCGGGGTCAAGACCCAGGGAGCAGGAAAGGAAGAGCAGAGCAGAAAGCAGCGAAATAACAAAGAAATAACATTTTTTCATGGGGAACCTCCATGCTTATACGTTGAAGTATATGCCGGTGTGGCTGAAAAAACCAGAGAAAAGCGTTGGGAATCCGGCTCGATTATCATGGTTGTAATTCGATATCCATAAATGTTTCGTTGCTGATAAAATCAATATACCCGTATATGGTTCGTTGCTGATTATAGGGAACTTCAAGTTCTCCATAGACAGGACCGGGAGAATTGACCAGTTTTGCTCCAAGTACCGTTCCATTTTGATCGTATATGATTATTGAAGACATAAACTCACCGGTGGTAAACGAATAGTAAAATTTGAGGCTGCTATACGGAGTAACATCAGCCAATGTTATGTCCAGTTCAAAGAACCTCCGTGATTGTGTGTTTGTATTACCAAGTAAACTTCTTTGCTGAAGTGTAGATCCTGCCATGGTAATCAAATTGTTTCCACCGATAATCGGCATGAGTTTCGCAGTAATGACATTCCTCTGCCCGGCGACGATTCGTACGTTTCCCAGCATCTCTGCAGTGGCGCGGCCGTCCACTAGATTGTCAAAATTTGAAGGATGTGAGCCTTCTGTAAAATCGAGGAATTCTGCATCAGGCAGGCTCATGAGCTGGATATAACTTTGATCTCTATATGGTAGTTCTAAATCGCTGGTGTTCAGCCCTTCCAGCGGTTCCGTGGCGTAGAGGATACCGAATCCGGCGTAGCTGCCTGCAGGGATGTCGGTAGTGGTAAAGACCGAGCCGGCGCTGAGCTGGAAGGGACCGTAGAAGGGGC
>CAZQEF010000255.1:0-3245 GCA_964592325.1 uncultured Treponema sp.
GCTACCTCCTCCACCTTCATGCTGCCATTGAGAGTGAGGGATATAACCGGGGAGAACTCAAGCTTCGAAAGGCGATTACCGGCGCCGAACCCCATTCGGAGGAGCTGCGCTGCAAGATACAGGATAAACTCGGTATCGAAGTGTATAACTGCTACGGCATGAGTGAAATGAACGGCCCCGGGCTTGCTTTTGAATGTATTTTCCGTGCCGGTATGCATGTCTGGGAAGACCGGTACATCATGGAAATAATTGATCCGGAAACACTTGAACCGGTTCCCGACGGCGAGACCGGGGAGCTCGTGCTTACCATCCTTTCCCGCGATGCCATGCCGCTCATCCGGTATCGCACCCGCGACTTGACCCATGTGATTCCCGGTCCCTGCGAATGCGGCAGGACTCACCGCCGGATAGCCCGCTTTACCGGCCGAACCGATGACATGCTCATCATTAACGGGGTGAACATCTTCCCGAGCCAGATCGAGGAAGTGCTCCTGCGAACGAAAGGGGTCGGTGCGAACTATCTGATCGTGGTGGAAAAAGACGGCGTTCTGGACCGGATGACCGTTCAGGTTGAAATAACTCCCGAGGTTTTCGCCGATGATGCCCGTGTCATTAATGATCTACGTGACCGCATTCGTGAAGAACTGACCGCGCTCATTACCATCAGACCGAACGTGGTTATCAAGGAACCGGGAAGCCTTCCCGTTGCCCAGGGAAAGGCAAAGCGCGTGGAAGACCTGCGAAATAGCTGAGGAATTTATTTGGCACGCAAACCGATACGGTGTATACTGATTCCATTATGATTTGGAATCCAGAACATGAATGTATGGACCGGTCGGCAATGCGCTCCCTGCAATTTGCCCGGCTCAAGAACCTGGTTGAGCGTGTGTACACAAACGTACCGTTCTATCGCAATAAGCTTGACGAAGCGGGTGTTGCTCCCAACGATATAAAGACCCTTGATGATCTTGCGAAACTGCCCTTTACCACAAAGGATGATCTCCGTGTAACCTATCCCTACGGGTTGCTTGCGGTACCCCAGGCTGAAATCGTTGAAATACATATGTCCAGCGGTACAACCGGAACCCCGGTTATCGACGCGTACACACAACGCGACATGGACGACTGGTTCGAGGGCATGGCCCGCACCATTTCAGGCGCCGGCGGAACCCGAAATGACACTATCCAGAACGCATACGGGTATGGACTTTTTACCGGCGGACTCGGTGCCCATTACGGCGCCCAGCGGATCGGTGCGACCGTCATACCCGTCTCTTCCGGAAATACCGAAAAACAGCTCATGCTCATGCGGGATTTCAAGTCCACCATAATAACCTGTACCCCGTCCTACGCCCTGTATATGGCCGAACAGGCCCGGGAAATGGGAATTGATCCCACTTCTCTCGGACTTCGTGCCGGCTGCTTCGGAGCAGAACCCTGGTCCGAGAACATGCGAAAGGAAATTGAAAAAGCCTGGAACATTAAAGCCTACGACATTTACGGTCTTACCGAAATAACCGGGCCGGGTGTCGCTTTCGAGTGCGCCGAGCAGTACGGCATGCATGTAAACGAAGATCTCTGGTATCCCGAGATCATCGATCCCGCGACCGGCAAGGTACTCCCCGAAGGTGAAAAAGGCGAGCTGGTCATTACTACCATAACCAAGGAAGGTACTCCACTTATCAGGTACCGGACCCGGGATATAACCTTTATCATCAAGGAACAGTGCGGGTGCGGACGCACCACCCGGAGAATCCATCGCCTCTTTGGCCGCACTGACGATCTGCTCATTATTAGGGGCGTCAATGTCTTCCCGAGCCAGATTGAACATGCCCTCATGGAAATCCAGCATGTCGAGCCGAATTACCTTATCATCGTTGACCGGAGCGCACAGACCCATCTGGATGACGCGGAACTGCACGTTGAGGTTAACCCCGAAGCCTTCTCCGACGAGACGAAAGACATGGAACAGCTCCGCAACAAGATTGAAGCGACCATGAAGAGCAAGCTCGGTATCGCGATAAAGGTGAAACTGGTTGAACCGAAGAGTATTGAACGCTCAATCGGCAAGGCAAAACGGGTCATCGACAAACGTCAGATTTAAGGAGGCTACACATGAAGATACAGCAAATATCCATTTTTCTTGAAAACGCGGCGGGTCGTCTCGCCGAGGTTACAAAGGTTCTCAGGGATGGCGGTATCAATCTGCGGGCCCTCATGATTGCGGATACCGCCGACTTCGGCATACTCCGCATTATCGTCGACTCCGTACCGAAAGCCATGGAGATTCTTGAGCGGGAGAAGTTTACCACCAAAACAACCGACGTGCTTGCGGTGACCATCCCCGACAGCGTCGGCAGTCTTGCCGGGGTTCTTGCGCTCTTCGAGAAGAACAACATAAACATAGAGTATCTGTACGCCGCACTGGACAAAGCGGGAGAGACAGCAGTAATCATCTTCAAGGTCGAAGACGTGGATAAGGGCCTTGCTGTCGTGGAGAAGAATGGTTTGAGTACAACAGACCATTTTTAGGCATGTATGGGACTTTCCATTCATGATGTCGCACGGGAGGCATCCCTCTCGTGCGAAACGATACTCGAAGTACTTACGTCTCCCTCTTCACTGGAACCTGAAGTGGTTCGTTTTGTCATGCAGACAATCCGAAAATCGGGATATCTTGATACCTTTACCCGGTGGAAGAACCGTGACGAACGTGCCTCCATTGCCATTATGACTTCGGTTGTGGATTCCGCATCCACCATGGAAATATTCCGGGGAATAGACCGTGCCATGCAATCGCTCGGATTGAACATTTCGACTGTTGTATTTCCTACACGTTTTTCTCCGACGGTTCGGGAGAATCTGCTTGAGACGCTGTTGCGGTTTCAGATGGTGCATGCGGTACTCACCGTGAATCTGACTCCGAGTGTTACTTCGGTAGAAAAATACGCAAAAGTGGGGAAACCCCTCGTTCTGCTGCAAACCAGTGTTCCAAAGGCGCAAACGGTTCTTCTGGAAAACCAGAAGGGCATGTCGATTGCGATAAATTACCTCTTCCGCGCCGGCCACCGGCGGATCGGACTTATCAACGGGCCCACTTCCGGACGGGAACCCGGGGCGGTGCCTTCTGAACGTCTCATGGGCTATGTCAATACAATTCAACGGCTCGGTCTTGAATTTGAGCAATCCCTGGTCTATGAAACGCGCGATTATTTCAGTGAAGACGGGGTAAAAGGGTTCGAATA
>CAZQEF010000256.1:0-3228 GCA_964592325.1 uncultured Treponema sp.
CCGCGGAGAAACTCGACACCGCCTTCGTTTCCTGGCTCGCGAATCTCGAGCAGGTGGCAGATGTCGCGCCGGAAATCGCCGCGTCCATCGTCAAGGAGCTGGAAGCCCAGCGGACACACCTCAAACTGATCGCGAGCGAGAACTATTGTTCCCTGAATACCCAGGCAGCAATGGGAAACCTCCTGACCGACAAGTATGCGGAAGGATTCCCCGCTCACCGGTATTACGGCGGGTGTGAAAATATCGACGACATCGAATCGGTCGCGGCTGAAGAGGCAAAAGCTCTTTTCGGTGCCGATCATGCCTATGTACAGCCGCACTCCGGGGCGGATGCGAACATGGTGGCATACTGGGCCATTCTTTCCGCGAAAATTGAAGCGCCGGTCCTCGAGAAACTCGGGGAAACGAATCTTTCGAATCTTGACGACAAGCAGTGGGCCGAACTCCGGACCGCGCTGGGCAATCAGAAACTGATGGGACTCGACTATTATTCCGGCGGTCACCTGACCCACGGATACCGGCAGAACGTGTCGGCACGTATGTTCGAGGCGCATTCATATACCGTATCAAAGGAAACCGGTCTTCTCGACTATGACGCAATTGAAAAACAGGCGATGGAGATAAAACCCCTCATCCTGCTTACCGGATATTCTGCTTATCCCCGCGCCATCAACTTCCGCCGTTTCCGCGAGATCGCGGACAAATGCGGTGCCGTGCTCATGGTCGACATGGCGCACTTTGCGGGGCTTGTCGCCGGAAAGGTCTTTACCGATGACGAGGATCCGGTAAAGTGGGCCGATGTGGTTACCACGACGACCCACAAGACCCTCCGCGGTCCCCGTGGCGCACTCGTTCTGTGCAAGGCGCCCTTCGCCGATTACGTAAACAAGGGCTGTCCCCTCGTGCTTGGCGGTCCCCTTCCGCACATGATGGCTGCAAAGGCGGTCGCTTTCAAGGAAGCCCGCACCCAGGCCTACCGCGACTACGCGACCCGTGTCCGCGACAACGCCCGGACTCTCGCGGCTGAGCTCCAGTCGCTCGGCATGACCATCCAGACCGGCGGTACCGACAACCACCTCATGCTCATCAACGTTTCGTCCTTCGGATTGACCGGGCGTCAGGCCGAGGCGGCCATGAGTGAATGCGGTATCACCCTGAACCGGAACTCGCTTCCCTTTGACCCCAACGGGGCCTGGTGGACAAGCGGCCTCCGTATCGGAACTCCCGCGGTCACCACACTCGGCATGGGACCGGCCGAAATGAAGGAAATAGCCCGCATCATCAAGATCGTCCTTTCCGCTTCCACTCCCGGGAAAACCGACAAGGGAACGGTCAGCAAGGGGAAGGTCGTCGTTGATGATGCCGCGAAGAAAGAAGCGGTTGACGCGGTAAATGCACTGCTCGGCAAGTTCGTTCTCTATCCCGAACTGGATCTTGAGCTTCTGAAAAAATACTTCGTGAACTGATTCAACAGGATTTACTGATAACAGAAAACCCGGCGGAATCCGTCGGGTTTTTTATTGTGTCAATGTCATAAAATTTCGTGAAAAAGTTTCAACAATTTTGGTGACACTACGAAAATCGCTGTGGAGGAGTTACCACCCACAATGCCTTCAGCGGTGTTTTTCCCGTATTGACCAGAACATGGGGGGCGGTGGCAGAAAAAGATATGCTGTCCCCGGTTTCAAGCATGTATATTGCCGTTTCATAGTGGAGTTCGCCTGACCCTTCGGTAATGATGCCGAACTCCCGTCCCAGATGTCCATAAGACCCCCGGCGCGTTTCTCCGGAAACGGGGAGGGTAATGTAATAAGCTTCAATGGCATGAGCATCGTCTAGCGGGCGGACAATTTCTTCGTATACTGTCTCATTCTCGACAACATGACGGCGTTCGCCGGCACGGATTATTTTAACTGGCCGTTCCCGGCGGTATTCCTCAAAAAGGTACTCAAGATCGATATCAAGGGCGTCGGCGAGGGAGAGGAGGGTATCAATCGCAGGAGAAACCCGGTTTCGTTCAATCTGCGAAACAAGGCTTTCACTCACTCCTGCAGCCTGTGCAACTACTTTAAGGGTCAATCCCTTATGTTCGCGAACCTGGCGGATCTTTTCACCGAATTTGAACGATTTTTTATGTACTGCCATGGCGGCTCTTCTGGAATTTTTGTTCGAAGATAAACTGCATGTAGTGGTCCTCAAGGGTTTTCCAGGGACCTTTTGCCGCGAGGCGTTTGCGGGCATTGGCATTATTCCGCCGTTGTGTGTAGGCACGGTAAAAAACACGGGGATCTTCATTTGATCCGGTCGCCTGATGCCCTATGATACCGGGGACTTCATCCCGGCCGATTGCCGACACTTTCCGGTTCTTCAATTCCGAACGGATCAGTGATATGTCTTCATATGACAGGCCGAATATGAACTCTTCTACCGACGATGCGACATCGATATCCCCGAGGCGGTTTGATATGAATTTCTGCCAGGTATCGTCCAGAGCAATTGAAAGCAGCAGCAACTCGCTGGTACCAATCATGGTACCGAAATTCGGTGCTATCTGATCACGGACGGTCCATACGGCGTCAAGTATCGGAGCGACACTGAGAACATTCGGATCCAGACGGTGTTCCCAGAGTTCGGCAAGAGATTCCGCGATGGCGCGCCGGACTTCATGTCGGAGATTCGGGTCGTCGAGAAGGGACATATACACATCCTCTGCCATGAGGGTGAACATGATGTTGAGGGTTGCCTGCCGGAGTTCCTGGATATCTTCATCCGAAAAAAACGAGTTGACGGCGACTTTCGTTATCGCGGAAAACGCGTGGAATTTTGCAACCAGAAATCCCTGTCCGAGGATCGCTTTTGTCGGCAGGGTAAGAAGCCGCTCGCCGTCACTGTAGTCGCAGAGGGTATCAATGAGGGTTTCGGAGGAACGTGTCTGTCCGGCGAGAATTCCCTGTTCGAACATTGACGGATATCGTGAGATTGATACGGAAAGGCGCTCAAGATCCATTACCCTGGTCGCGACACCAACCATGGTTTCCGGAGAGTAAACCCGGAGGTTCTCGAAGACACGGTTTACCAGTGCGCGCTCCTGGGTGTTAAGTACAACAATGTCGGTAGAACCGGTATCCGGTGTATTGAGATGATCTACCGTACTGTGTGTTTCATTCAGAAACTGGTCAATATCCATGGTAGTGAAAGTATACCTGAAAAAAGGGGTATCTGACTAGC
>CAZQEF010000257.1:0-3217 GCA_964592325.1 uncultured Treponema sp.
TTCAATACTGCGTGTTGGTAATGAATACTACATTGCCAATTCAACGTTTGAGTGGTATCCGGGAGTGGAGATACACCGCTCCCGGGATTTGATTACATGGGAGAATGTTGCTTCACCCCTGTCGAGGACCAAACTCCTGGATATGGACGGGTGCCTTCCGTCATGCGGAATATGGGCACCCTGCCTGTCCTGGGCAGACGGTCTTTTCTGGCTCATATACACCAATGTCCGTTCCTGGAACAGCGGTGTCTGGAAAGATACTCCCAATTATCTTGTTACCGCACCGTCTATTGAAGGTCCATGGTCAGACCCGGTGTATCTCAACTCATCGGGATTTGATCCTTCCCTTTTTCATGATGATGACGGCACAAAGTGGCTGGTCAACATGGAATGGGATTACCGCGAGCAGGGGAAAAAACAGTTTTCCGGAATACTGCTTCAGAAGTACAGCCCGGCGAAGAAAAGACTGACCGGAACGGTAAAGAGAATATTCCCCGGTTCACATATTGCCCTGGTTGAAGGTCCTCATTTATACAGGCGAAACGGATGGTACTACATTCTCGCAGCTGAAGGCGGTACCTGGCTGGAACATGCCGCTACCGTCGCACGCTCGAGAAAAATTGATGGTCCCTATGAAATTCATCCGCACAATCCGCTCATTTCCTCCTATGGGCACCCGGAACTGACGCTCCAGAAAGCCGGTCATGCCAGCTGGTGTGATACACCCGATGGTCGGACGTATCTCGCATTTCTTTGCGGGCGTCCGATTCCCGGTACACAGACCTGTCCGCTGGGAAGAGAAACCTCCATTGTTGAGCTTGAATGGAATGATGACTGGCCGTATGTGAAGCACGAAGAGGGCGGGCATCTGACCGATGATGGAATTGGACGGAACTATCCGTACGATTCTTTCGATCCTCCCGTACAACCCACTGAATATCGTGAAATGGGAAGGTGTCCTCCTGCAACTCATTCGATAACATATCATTTTGATGGCGATACCATTCATCCCGACTTCAAGAATCTCCGTACCGAACGGGATCTTTCCGTCTACTCATTGAAGGCACGTCCGGGATTCCTCCGCCTTCGCGGTGGACAGTCGCCCATCAGTTATTATGGCCAGACACTCCTGGCGCGTCGTCAGACCGATTTCGCGTTCAAGGCGGAAACAAAGCTGGAATACTCACCCGCTTATTTCCAGCAGCTTGCCGGACTTACCTGGCGATATGATGAGCGAAATCAATATCTTCTGGCAGTGTCACACGACGAAACAAATGGGCGCATACTGAACGTAATGACCTTTATGGCCGGGGTGTTTGAGCGCGGGGAAGATGTTGTTGTTCCCGATGACGGACCGCTCTGGCTCGGACTGACAACACAAACCCGTTATGGGCGGTTCCGCTATTCACTGGACGGAAAAAACTGGATCGAACTGCGCCCGGAGCTTGACGCGGGCGTCCTTTCGGACGAATACGACAGTCTCGGTTTTACCGGCGCATTTGTCGGTATGTTCTGCGTAGACACCGAACGTTATTCAAAATGTGCCGATTTCGAGTATTTTTCCTATACCGTATTGTAACAGCTGCTCAATAACCGCTTGTTGTTTTGGAAACTCCACCGGTAACCAGTACTTCACTTGCCGTGTAATTGGTTCCCAGCCGGGTTGCGCCCATTTCCAGGTATTTCAGTGCTGTTTCACGATCCCGTATGCCTCCGGACGGTTTCACCTGGATTCTTCCGTTTCCGGTTTCCAGCATAATGCGTACCGCTTCAACCGTAGCGCCGCCGGATCCAAAGCCGGTTGAGGTTTTCACAAAATCGGCACCACAATCGATGCATAATTCTGTAGTACGCCTGATTTCTTCCGGAGTGAGATAACAGGTTTCGAAAATGACCTTGAGCAAAACACCTGCCGGTTTGCAAACAGCAATAACCGCAGAAATATCATCCGATACATATGACCAGTCCCCTGAGCGGATTCTGCCAAAGTTCGCAACCATGTCAATTTCGTGAGCTCCCTGGTCAACCAGACTTCTTGCCTCCGCGGCTTTTACCGGTGATGGAGCCGATCCATGAGGAAAAGCCAGTACACAGCTTACTCCGGTTTCGCTGCCATCACAGCGGTTCCGCGCCAGCTCTACATCACAGGGACGGACACACACAGTTTTTGTATTCCATTTGAGACTTTCGTCAATTGCGGCCAGCACTTCATCCCGGGAAAATTCCGGCTTGAGAATGGCGGCATCAAGATATCTGTTAATTGGTTCCATGATTACAGTATAGCATAAGTGCAAATACATTGCCCGAATTGATACTCTATGCTATAGTTGCATCATGAGGTACCGAGACACCAGGAATTACGGAACGAGTGTATCGTTCCAGACAGCAGTTATGCAGGGTATGGATCCCGAAAGTGGCGGGTTATATATTCCGGAAAGCATTCCAAAATTGCCTTCCTCTTTTTTAAATAAAAATCCGGTACCTTCTTTCCGCGATATCGCATTTGAGGTATCAAAGAACTTCATTGAAGACGAAATTCCGGAAGATGACCTGATGGCGATTATCGCCGACTGTTTTCCCTTTACCGCTCCGGTGACACCTGTTGATCCAACCACGTACGTTCTCGAGCTTTATCACGGGCCAACCTGCGCCTTCAAGGATTTCGGCGCACGGTTTATGGCACGGGTCATGGCGTATTTTAACCGTTCGGAATCTGATCCGCTGCACATTCTCGTTGCTACATCGGGAGATACGGGCAGCGCTGTGGGAAGCGCCTTCTACGGTGTTCCGGGAATTGATGTTACCATTCTCTATCCGGAAGGGAAAATTTCACCGCTTCAGGAGAAACAGCTTTCCACGTTTGACGGAAACGTACGTTCACTCAGGGTTTCGGGTACCTTTGATGACTGTCAGAAACTGGTAAAAACGGCCTTTACCGATACCGAGCTCCGCAATAAATTCCGTTTGTCATCTGCCAATTCAATAAATATAGCGCGGTTACTGCCGCAATCTTTTTATTATATCTATGGATCCCTGCTGGTTCGCGACCGTTGTCATTTTGACAGCAAGATTGATCATGCAAAACTCATTGTTACCGTTCCCTCGGGGAATTTTGGCAACCTGACGTCCGGGCTCATGGCACGGGAAATGGGTGCGCCTATTGAAGGATTTATCGCGGCGACCAATGTTAACCGTACTGTTCCGGATTGGCTCAATG
>CAZQEF010000258.1:0-3181 GCA_964592325.1 uncultured Treponema sp.
ACCGGTTCCCGGATTGTTACCGCAAGTGTATGAACTCCTCAAATCGGGTGAACTTGAACAGGCAAACCGGGATCTTGAAAAACTTCTGCAGCAGGATCTTGAAAATGCGGAAGTTTTGTTTGTGTTGACCGGTGTGACCTTTTGGGTTGACAAACTCAGGAAGGCTCGTGATTCGTCCACAGACTTTGAACGGGGGGAATACCTGGTATCACAGTGGCGGTCCTTTACCCGCTACATGGATAAAACCGGTACGCAGTATGAAGTGGGAATGTATGCCATCCGGCAATGCGTTTTCACGCTTGCGCTCCGGTTTTATCAGTCCCTGTACCGGGAGGATGGAACCGCACAGGAAGCGGAACTCTATCGTAAAATAGGGCTCTGCTACAAGTCACTCGGAGATTTTGAGCGCGCTCTCAGTCTTCTGGAACAGGCAGTCAATGAGGAGCGCGAGTCTCCGGCAATTCTGGCAGAGCTTGGTGACTGTTATGCATTATGCGGAGAAATGAGGCTTTCCAAAGTTTACTTCCGGGAAGCTTTTTTTCAGGGCGCCGTTTCGGTGGAACTCCATTTTCTTGAGTCGGAAATAATCTGTCGGCTGATTTCACAGGTTCAGGCGCTCGGTTATTCCGGCCAGGCTCTTTCTGAATGGATTCCGGTATACGGAGTTCTATACGGGGTTTTGAACGTAAAACGCGAGCTTAGAGCCCTCGAATTCGGGAAGCTCAAGCAGGCAATTTTTGCGCTTGAAAATGAAATAAAGGATGCGCCCGAGGACTCCAGAGCTGTTCTGGTTCCACGGCTCATCAATCACTATTTCTGGCTGATTGATCATTACATTAATGTAAATGACGAAAAAACCAGAATAAATGAAGTGTTATTAAAAATCAAATTACTGGATACGGACGTGTACAACCGGTACACCATGTAAACCAGAATTTGCAGGAGAAAATTACCATGTCCGAATCGTTGGTTAAATCTGTCCAGAACATGCTGAATGAAGAAAAGTGGACCCGTGCCACCATCAGCAATTACTCCGTTAGCAATTTCAAGGATCTGGACAATATCATCAAGGAAGCATCCAAAGAAAAGTGCGTGGACCAGATCAGGGAACTTTGCGACGAACATCTGGCACATACCAAGAACAGTATCATCGCCCTCTATATTTCGGGGATAATTGCACTGTCAAAACAGCTCCTTGATGATTCGGCAATGATCAATCTCGTAAGCATATTCATTGATAATCACAAGACACAGATTGTCGAATATCTCTGTAACCGGATACTTGAATTCGGTGAATCAAAGTATGCCCTGCGGACACTGGCGGATACCTACAAAGAGGACAACAACGAAGCCGTATATGACATATGGGAACGCCTGGTAAAAATTGACTATGAAGAAGCCGATATCGCCAAGCAGCTCGCAGAGAAATACGAAAAAGACGGCGATACGGAATCCGCAGTCGATTACTACAAAAAGGCGCTGTACCGCTATATCAACCGCCGGCAGGTAAACTCCGTAAAAGAAGTCTGGGCACACCTGGTTACACTCATCCCGGAAGAGATCGATTTCTTCTATCACGTACAACGCAAAATATCCAAGAATATCGGTGATGACCGCAGTGCCATGCTCATGCAGGAATTGTATGTCTACTACAAGGATAAAGAAGACTGGGACATCGCGATTGACATACTCAAGACTATCCTTTCCTGCGATGACAAGGATTCCTGGGCACGCAAGGAAATCGTTGAATGTTTCCGCGGGAAATACGCAAAACACAGCCTCCTTGATGAATACATCCGCGCGTCAAACCTCAATCAGAGCTGGCGTAACATTTTTGAGGCAATTGCCGAATTTGAAAAGCATATTTCATTCGATGCGGGTAACTTTGTGTTTCATCGATCATGGGGCGTCGGCCGCATCGCAAAAGTAACCAATGACGAGATCACCATCGATTTTGCCAAGAAACGCAACCATACCATGAGCCTTAAAATGGCAGTCAATGCCCTCCAGACCCTCAGCAAGGAACATATCTGGGTTTTGAAATCCATCTGGAAAAAGGATAAACTTACCGCAAAGGTCAAGGAAGATCCTACCTGGGCACTCAAAACCATCATCAAAAGCTACGACAACAACTGTGACCTCAAGCATATCAAGGCAGAACTTGTTCCTTCCGTACTGACTGTCAATGAATGGACCAGCTGGAGCACAAAGGCGCGGACCATCCTCAAGGACGATCCCTCTTTCGGAGTTAATGCAACCAACATAGACATGTATATGGTTCGTGAACGGCCCATCTCGCTCGAGGAGAAACTTTTCAATGAATTCAAGGCACAGAAAAACTTCTTTGCACGTATTGATCTTCTCCTTACCTACTCGCAGAAGGCCGATCCTGAATCCGAGTTCTTCGCCGAAATGTTCGGATATTTTGCCGGATATCTCAAGGCATTCAGCCAGGTAAATGAGCAGATAATCGGGTCATACCTTGTCATGAAACAAATTGTTGCCGCGCATCCCCACCTAAACCCGGGGGTACAGTACAATTTTGCCGAACTTTTTGCGGAAATTGATGATCCTTCTGCGGTCTACACCTCAATCAAGGACAACAGTCTCAAGAAAAGCTATTTGCAGCACATCAAGAACTTCATTACCGAGTGGCCCGATGTGTATATCCGGCTCTTTCCGACAGTTCTTTCCTCAGACATACTCGATGCCCTGGTTAACGAAGGTTATGCGGAGAAAATTACCGGTCTTGTTCAGCTGTGCTATGATAATTACCGTGATTACCGCGACGCCGTAATCTGGTTCTTCAAGAATTCCCAGGACGAGCAGTGGTTTGACCAGGCTGGTATTCCCTTCGAGAAGCAGCTCATAACACTCATCCATATTCTTGATATCACGTTCCGTGAGATAGAAAATCATCGCGAGACAACGGAAAATCGCAAAATCAACCGTCAGGTGCAGACCATTCTTTTTGGCAAGGACGATCTTCTTGCGCATTTCATAACCGAACATGATGCAGACACGGTAACCCGTTTGTATACGCTTGTCGATGATGTGAAGGATCTTGATCCTGCAATCAAGATGCAACTCCGCAACACCATTCTTGAAACCCACAAGGGATTCAAGTTCTTCGGTTCCGAAGAAAAAACGGTTGTTTCGCGGGGACTCATTGTTACCGGAA
>CAZQEF010000259.1:0-3179 GCA_964592325.1 uncultured Treponema sp.
TCCTCCTTCCGGTCGTTCTCAGGCCGTTTGTTTCGTCTCTGCAGGCAATTCGCGGCATAGTATTTCTTCCTGTCGTTGCACTTGTCATATGCATGCTCATTCTTGCCGGGATCGGTTTCCCGGTTTCTTTTACCCCGGTTGTTTTGGCAGTATGTTTTCTTGTTGTGAACGGGCTCCCCCGTATGATCCGTGCGTTTCGGGGACTGGCAACAGACTGGTATTCACTGTCTTCCCGGATTGTCCTCGCCCTTTTTCTTCCTGTATATCTTGGTGTCGTGATCATGTCTTTCTTGTTCGCTCCTGAGTCCCCCTATATGACCGGAGATTCTGTTCGTGTTACGACACACCGTGAGCGTATTGCCACGGCCGTCCATGCGAGGCGAACATCCTGGGCTCAAACTGCTACCGCACCGGTTTCAGGATCGGTTGTCCTCTTCGGTGATGTCTCGGGGGATGCTTCAGGTCGGACTACGCTCGCGGGCATTCTTGCTGAAAACGGGTATACCGTTTTTACCGATGAATACCGCAGCTTTTACTCATGGGGCAATCCTCTTCTCTCTTGGCCGGTGTTCCGCTACGCTGCTGCCAGGTTTGGGTATGTCCTGACGGGACATCCGCTGCTGACTGATAAAGAGGAAATACACCGGATTCAGAGAGCCAATGTTGCCCGTACCATGGCTTCGTTGTTTCCGCTGCTGCCAGAGGGTCCCGTTTATCTTGTTGCGGAAGGAAGTGCTGTTGAGCCCGTCTCGGAATATGTACGTGCTACGGGAAACCGGATTCAGGGGCTTGTTTGTCTCGTTTCTCCGGATGTGCTGGAAGATGTGTCCGGTGCACTTGATCGTTCCGGGTTTGAAGGCTTATATACCGTTGTCGCATCCGAAAAAACTATGGCGCCCCGCGCTTCTGCTTCTCTTCCGGTTCTGGTTCTGTCCGGTGAGACGGGAACAATGCTGGGCCGCGGCGAACTTGATGCCGATGATATATTGGCAGCCGCGCTGCTTGGCGGTAGCCGTGATACCGGGCGTAAACGCGCGGAGCGGCTTTCACGGCGGATTAACGACTGGTTTGACTGGAAGAATCACGGAGAGGAGCCGCTGCAATGATGAAGACAAAAGATATTGCCCAGTGGTTTGATCATCTTCTTGAACATGACCGTTTTGAAGCTTCAGATCCGTCAAAGAACGGCCTTCAGGTTGATAATGACGGTGTTGCAGTTTCCCGGGTCGCATTTGCCGTAGATGCCTGTCTGGAAACCATTGAACGGGCGGCAGCCGCCGGTGCCGGAATGCTGGTTGTACACCATGGACTTTTCTGGAAGGATTCTGAGAGAGTTATCGGTCCCCATTACCGGAGGGTCAAGGCTCTGCTGAATGCAAACATTGCACTGTACGCAAGCCACCTTCCGCTTGATGCTCACGAAGAAGTCGGTAATAATGCCGGTCTTGCCGACCGCCTGGGTCTGGAAGAGAGGCAGCCGTTCGGGATGTGGCGCGGTGTCGTTATTGGCGTACGGGGCAGTTTTGTACAGCCGGTAACAGTGGATACCCTGATACGGCGTCTTTTTCCCGGCGATGAACAGCCGCCGTGTATTCTTCCTTTTGGTCCGGCCAAATTACGTACGGCGGCGGTAGTATCCGGTGGTGGTGCGCAGGAAATGTACCAGGCAATAGACGCAGGGTGCGATTGTTTTATTACCGGGGAAATCGGTCATGAAGAGTATCATCATGCCCGTGAAAACGGTATAACGGTAATTGCCGGAGGACATTACCGGACGGAGACGGTTGGTGTCCAGCTTCTGGCGTCCCGTTTGGGTCGCGAAACAGGTCTTGATACCGTTTTTCTTGATGTTCCAACCAATTTATAGAAAATGTATATCTGTATAACACAAGGGGTGTAATTATGGACAAACGGCTACAGGAGCGATTAACGCCGCTTTCACTTGCAGCAGCAGTTATTCTGGTTGATCAGCTTACAAAATTACTGATAACTCTGACAGTTCGTCCCTGGTCGGTGGGGGCTTCCTTTCTTGGTGATTTTTTCCGGATTGTACGGGTTTACAATCCCGGAATTGCATTCAGTCTCGGAAGCACCCTTGGTGGCAGTGTTCGCGGCATTCTTTTTGCGTTGATGCCGCTCATCATCCTGTGTATTGTAGTTGTCGTCTATTTCCGCAGTGACGATCTTTCACGCTTTCAGCGTTGGAACGTCTCCGGGATTGTTGGAGGCGGGATTGGAAACCTGCTGGATCGTTTCTTCCGTCCGGAAGGCGTTCTGGATTTTCTTGATTTCAAGTTTTACGGACTTTTTGGATTTGAGCGGTGGCCAACCTTCAATATTGCCGACTCGAGCGTGGTAATATGCGGGTCTTTGCTGCTTGTTTCTCTCTTCCTGGCTGTTAAAAATGAGCGAACTCAACAAAAAAAGGAGTGTTCAGATGAACAAGAAGGTTAATACCATTATTTTTATTGTCGCGGGGACTCTCGTAAACCTGCTTCTTGCTGTGTGTTTCATACTTCTGCTGATGGTGGCGGTATACAAAATAGATGCAATCTGGCCCGGACGGGGAGAACCGCTTTTTCCCTTTGTTTTTATCGCGGGGATTATTGCGGCAATGATTGTTTATCAGCGGATTTCCCATTGGGTTGTTGAGCATTTTGATCTTTCGGACAAACTTGATCCGCTCGTTCAAATCAAGCGACGGCACAAGAAAAAACCGGATAACGATTAATAACCGTCTGAAAGCTCCCGGTTCCGGTCGCGTTGGCACAGTTCCTGATACACCACCGCTCGGGGCTTCAGTTTTTCCTTTATCTCCTGCGAGAAGGGCATGTACCGCCAGAAAACGCCGCGGACTTCCTTGTTGAGCTTTTGAATCCCGTCACTTTCCTTGAGCATCCATAACAGATAGTCGTTGATAAAATACTCTTTTACATCACCTTTAAGCTTCTGTGACTGGAACCACTGATAATAGTTACCGGTAAGACCTTCTTCCATCCAGTAATAGGACGCTTTTTCCTTGGCAACCTGCCAGCGCAGATCCGCAACGGCAGTGAGGAGCGCTACCTTCAGGCTCTTCGCATACATGGGAATCGCGATACGTCCGCGGCTGGTGACCCGGTTGTAGCGGTCAAACGGTTCCCAGCAGAAGCCGTAATCACCGTAGGTGGGAATAAGAA
>CAZQEF010000260.1:0-1587 GCA_964592325.1 uncultured Treponema sp.
AGACCGTCGGATTTTTGGGCGACGATTGTCCAGGTTTCCTTGTCGGTCGAGGTTTCCACACAGTACTCTTTCGCGTATGCCATTTCCCAGTAGAGCGTGAGCGCTGAAACAGTATGGATGGTTCCCAGATCGAGCGAAAGGCTTTCGTCATCAGTCCAGTCACTGCCCCACCGGGTGAACAGGTCGCCATCCGTCGCGTTTTCGGCGCCAAGCGACCGCTCTTCAATCTTTGTTGACCAGGAATCGATAACGGGAAGAAGGACTTCGGCGCCCGCGGTATCGGCATCCTTCGCGAGCGTTGAACTCACAAGGATGAATGGATTCCGGGTTGAGCGAATTTCGGTTCCGTCGGCCAGACGGGCAGTCGCGGTGAGGCGGCGGACGCCGGCGAGATTTATGGCCCAGTCAGTATTCCAGGGAGCCTTTTCCGAAACGGCAGCCTTGCTGCCATTCGTGAACCAGGTGACCTCTTCTACCGGAGAGGCTTCGCCGGAAAGATAAATTTGACACCGGAGCGGAATGACAGTTCCTACCCCGCAGGTTAAGGGAAGTCCGGTACGGTCAATGGCAAGGCGGGCGGGACGCGCCGGGTTATTATAGAAGAAATCGAGAACAAGTTCCGACGCGTACGGCGGCCAGTAGTGTCCGCTCATCTCGTCAAAAACCTGCGCTACGGTATGTCCCTTACCCGTCCATTCCAGACCAACCGCGTCGCGGGAACGGAAGAACTCCTTCCCCGCACCGGAAGCGCCGATTGCCCGCTTCCAGATGGCAACGGATTCTTCGACTGATACAATATTCCACTCGGAAATACCGTCGAAAGGCACTTCATCATCCTTTTTTCCGTGAATATGCAGGACCGATGTCGGAGAAAGCGCTGTCACGTCAGTGTCGGCACGCATGGCTCCGGCAACAGGCGCGATGGCGGCGAACCGGTCCGGCAAGGCGGCCGCCAGCTCATAGGCCCGGATTGCACCGGCTGAAAGGCCGGTCACGTAAACGCGTCCCGGCTCTATCGAATATTTCTCGCTAAAAAGATCGATCATCGTTTCGAAGAACGCGAAATCGTCACCAGAGTCCCACCGACGGCCTTTTCCCTCGGGGTAAACGATGATCATGTCATGTTCTTCGGCCATTTGATCCATCAGTACCATTTTCCGGAAAGCTTCGGCGGTTGTGCCCGCTCCGTGAAGCGCGAATACCAGCGAATAAGGACGCGTCCCGTCGTAGACAAGCGGAACAAAGAGGGAACCGCCCCGCCGCCGACCGTTCACGGAAAGCTCGAATGTTTTGTTGGAATCAATTGCGAGAACGCCTTCCGGGAGGGGTTTCGCGCAGCCGTACAGAAGAATCATCAACAGGAATACAAAAACACGGATTAGTTTCATGATGAGTTATTATAGAAGGTTTTAAGGGCTTGTCCAGCGGGAATTTCAGGACTGCTGCCAATATTGTTGGAGACTGCTACCAAAATTGTTGAAAAATATTCCAACAAAATTGGCAGCAGTTATCAACAATTTTCGTAGCAGTTAGTTATACACGTTGACTATTGCCTGCAGAATCTCCGGGAAATACCAGCTCTGGGCT
>CAZQEF010000260.1:1687-3174 GCA_964592325.1 uncultured Treponema sp.
GTGTAGGCATGAACAGAAAGGATGAGCTTGTCGTCAGCGGTATCTGTCGGGATGGCAAAATAACTCGAGTTTGCGGCCCAGGGGGACGCGACGTAAGGGGTAATCATGACGTACCGGTTTTCGTTGTTGCTGCCGGTTGCCCGGATCACATTGAGCGCCGACTGTTCCAGTACTCCGATGATCTGTGCGGCTTCCCGGTGTTTCGAACTGGAATCATCCCAGCCCCATTCATTTGAATGTCCCACAAGACGGGGCTCGTTCAGGATTTCAAAAATGAGTTTCTCATCATAGTTCCTGAACATGAGGGCAATCTGTTTCCAGATGCGTGTCACAAACTCAATGGAACGTGCAGCATGTGCTCCGTCGGGAAAATAGTAATCCTCATCATCATCATGATGGATATTGATGATGACATAGAGGTCTTCATCAAGGGCGTAATTGACTACTTCTATCACACGATCCATCCACGATTCATCTATCGTAAAGGCGGCATTCACATGGTTGTGCCAGGTGACAGGGATACGGACAACGTTAATACCGGAGGACTTGAGGCCGGCCATCATCGCCCGGGTTGTACGCGGCCTTCCCCAGCTGGTTTCGGTAGATAACCCGCTTTGTCCGTCTATATGGGCGTCGAGCGTATTTCCCAGATTCCATCCCGCTCCGAGGTCATCAACAAAATTGAGAGCATCCAGGGTAAAATCCGCCGGTTCCGGATTTATGGGGACTTCCCGATATGCCGCTGGAGGCGCTGCCGGAAGCGGTGCTTCACCGGCAGTGGTCGCACATCCGGCAACAGACAGTACAAGGGCGAGCCCCGGAAGCCATATCAATCGGAAAAAATTAATGGTTGTATTCTTCATATGTTTCTCCAGTCAACAATTATACCATTGCCAACTGGGGGGCGCAAGAGCGCATACCATCAAATACCGATTTTGCGAGAGATTCCATACACGTCCTCCTGTTCATATTCCATACCCCATAGGGTGTACTCTATCAATTTACCCTACAGGGTAAATAAAAGGAGCAATAATCAGATGAAGATGGAAGACTGACTTGGCGGGTAGCTCAACACCCGAAACGGGTGCAATCTCATCGCGGACAGCCCAGCCCACGAAACGCCTGCCAACTCCCCGCGGCCGGCGCAACACCCCGCCGGGATGCAGAACTATCGCGGGGTGTTAACCACCCCACCCGCGTGATCAAACCGTCGCGTGGCGCCATCATTGTCAGCAATAGTTTCTTCTTTCCAAATTGGCAAAACCGGATTACTCTGGTTTAAGTGAAAACGCCAACTAATTCCCGTTCAAGGAGAAGTGTATGAATATCAGGTTTTATCGGGCTGCAGCGCTCGCAATGTGTATGATCCTGCTGTTGCAGGCGGGAGCATTTGGCGCCGGGACAGATCAGGCAGCCGTCGGAGCCGGTGAGGCCGTGACGAACGTGCCTGCGGGGAAGCCGGGGGAGATTGCATACATCCCGTATCC
>CAZQEF010000261.1:0-3168 GCA_964592325.1 uncultured Treponema sp.
GTTCCCGAATTTGAACAGTTTCATACCAACTATAAACGATGGACTGCATTGAACGGTCTCTTGCGCAATTCGATGCGTGATATGGATTCCGTTGCGACTGCCGCGGTTTATTACGGGGAATATGTTTCGGTATTTGAAACAATGCGCGGGGCAATGGATTCCCTGACCGGGATAATGAATACGGAAACAGAGAAGGATTACCGGGAAACCAATGCGGCATACCGGGGAATTCTGGCTTCTCTGCTTGCTGTACTCGGTACCATTCTTGTTATTTCCATTATTTTTGCCGTCATTCTGGCCTCATTTATTACCCGGGCTGTAGACAGGGTGAAAGATTTTGCAGGACAGATGGGCCGCGGGGACATGACCATATCGGTTGACAAGAAACTCGCAAGCCAGAAAGACGAGTTTGGAGAACTGGCACGGGCTCTTGACGATATGCGGTTGCGGGTATCGGAGGTTATTCGCAATGTGAGCGTGGTTGCGCAGTACGTAAAAACCGGAAGCGGCGAACTCAGTTCAACGGCCCAGCAATTGTCGCAAGGTGCGAGTGAACAGGCATCCCTCGCAGAAGAGGTTTCATCCTCGATGGAACAGATGACCAGCAATATTCAGCAAAGTGCTGATAATGCAACACAGACGGACAAAATTGCCGTTAAGGCGGCAACCGATGCAGAAGAAAGCGGAAATGCGGTCAAGGAAGCAGTCTCAATGATGCAGGATATTGCTTCGAAAATATCCATCATTGAAGAAATTGCCCGACAGACCAATCTCCTTGCGCTTAACGCTGCGATTGAGGCCGCCCGGGCAGGAGAGCACGGGAAAGGTTTTGCGGTTGTGGCCGCGGAAGTACGGAAGCTGGCGGAGCGAAGTCAGTCCTCGGCCGGCGAGATAGGGGAGCTTTCCCATACAACGGTCACTGCAGCAACAACGGTTGGTTCGATGCTGGCAACACTTGTACCCGACATCAAGAAGACGGCTGACCTGGTACAGGAAATCAGCGCTTCGAGCAATGAGCAGCGTACCGGCGTGGAACAGAGTTCCTCCGCAATTGTACAGCTTGATTCGGTTATTCAGCAGAATGCCGGAGCGTCCGAAGAGCTTGCCTCAACTGCTCAGGAGCTGTCGTCACAGGCAGCGCAGCTGGACGACATATTGAAGTTCTTTACGATAACCGGGAATGATGAATAAACAAAAAGGCCCCGAACTCCGGGGCCTTTTCCTAAAATTGCCATTCAGCAGTTAATCCGATTACATCCCGGTACGGACAAACTGCCATTCCGGGGGCAATCGGTATTGATCCTCCGAATTCCCGGGTCGTTGAATTGTCGGCGGTGAAAATGCGTGCAAACAATCCGACAGTAAAATCGGGAATTGGCCGCAAGAGCGCTTCTGCAAGAACAGCCGCGGATCTGTCATTGATATTAACCATGGTTCCTGCGGACACTTTCCATGCCGCAGCGTTCGGGTCTTCTTTTTCGAGTTGAAAAAAAACATGATGTCGTCCGAGTATTTTTTTTCTTCCCTCCATAAATGCCGCTCCGTCGTATGAGTCTTTGCTGTTGCCGGATGCAATGTAGATGTATTCACCGCGAACTCCGCAGTTTACAACGGGAATGGTACAGGAAAAACCGGAGGACACTTCTGTTGACAGCGACATTGTTGTTGCGTATTCCGCGTAGAGAGTAACATCGCCAATGATGATCGTGGTGTCTGCACCGAACCAGGAGGTGGCATCTCCATCAATCATCAATTCACGAAGGGCATAGAGGCTGAAATCGACAAAGGAACCGAGAAACTGAAGCCTTACCCCATACGGGAACGTGCGGGATTCGATTTCCGTGATATGGGGAACAGGTTCGGTAAGTCTGGGAGAGGCAAGAACGTAACCCTCCACTGAGAGCCCGGCAGGGAGTGGCAGAAAAAGTTTGATGCCCGGTCGGCCGATTGCACGTTCAAAGTCTTCCCCGGGAATTGAGGGGGGAGCTGTACGCGATACCGGATTATATACATATGCGCTTCCCCATGAGACCGGAATTATGCCGGCCTGGAGAGAAAACCGGTCGAGGCTGGTTTCTGCCCAGGCCTGATCGATAAAGAACTCCCGATGAAGGTCGTCGCCCGGCGGGAGTTGTGCCGGGGGAACAACAGCATTTGAGTCAAAGGCAATGGCCGGTTCTGATGAAAGCCCGTAAGAAAGCAGAACACCGGCTTCTCCACGGAACACTACTGCCGAACCGGATTCCGTTTCTGCAATAATCCGAATTTCCGATTCAAAGCCGCCGTTGCCACGGTCCGATCCACTGAGTCCGGCAAGGGTCTCCGCCGAAACGGAACCATACAGGGATAACCCTTCTGCCGGGAGGGGAAGCAGGGTGGCCAGAGCGGCCATGCAACCTGCCAGACAGGTTTTCAGAAGATGTGATGAAGTGTGCATGGCTCCTCCTTATCGTCCGAAACGCGACGGATCAAACAGTGTTTCGGACAGAATCCGGTCGAAACGTGCGGCAGTGAGCGTAACCGTGGTGTATGAACCCTTCTGCGCGTTTCTCATGATCATCTGTTCCGCACGAAGTCTGCCTTCGAAATCACGATAATTTTTCAGCTCAAGTTCTTTGTAATAGCCGCCTTTGGAGTCGAGCGCGAAGCGGGCAAATACCGTACGTTCCAGTTTCTTGCTTACTGTGAGTTGTACACGATCATAGACGGCATCAGAATCTGTTTTGCTTCCTTCCAGAAACCAGGACTCCCCATTTTCGTTTTGCAGTGTCCATGAGTAGGACTCTTCCCATGAGTCATTGGCGAGATCTCCGTAAGAAAAGTCTCCCCCGACGCCCTGTACGGAACCGCTGCGGGATCCGGAAGCGATTTTACGAATCCGTCCGGTTGAGGGAAAGAAAACCCAGTTGGCATTATCACGGGTAAGGATCCGCATGCCCTGAACGGTTCGGGGTTCCGTGAATTCAATGCGAGAGTGTCCTTCGCGGTTCTCGAGAGAAGTGATGGAAAATACGCGGGGCGTGCTGCCTTCCGAAGTGAATATTTCCATGATAAACGAGAGTTCCGACGAGTCGCTTTGGTTATGGCGGTCAACCATACGGATTATTTCCAGCGCGGTTTTTTCCTGAGCTGCAATGTAAAACGGGATACAGCTTATTAATACGATAG
>CAZQEF010000262.1:0-3163 GCA_964592325.1 uncultured Treponema sp.
CAGGAACTGGCAACCCTGGCGGAACTTAATCTGGATGTAACGGTCATTGTTCTTGAAAACGGGGCGCTCGGCATGGTTCGCCAGCAGCAGGATCTGCTGTGCGAAAAACGGCTTTTTTCGGTGGACTTTATCCGGCGTCCCGACTTGCGCGTTATCGCGGAAGGATTCGGCATCCGCTCGACAGATGCCGCAGAATCAGGATGGGAACAAGCCGCTTTCTCCGGTAAAGGGCCGAGGTTTGTCCGTTGCGCGATCAAACCCGATGAAATGGTCATGCCTTTTGTTCCTGCGGGAAAGCCGAATGTTGAAGCAATGACCACTGCACCGGTGCGGAAATAAGCGGAGAAATGGGGTTGTGCCGCAATCCCATTTCTCATGGTGCCTTCACCCGGTATCTGTTTGCATGCTATACTCTGACACCGGAGGAACGCAGTGAATATTACCAGTGCAGAGTTTGTAACCGGCGCCGTTGCCCCCACCGGTTATCCGGCGCTTGGCGTTCCGGAATTCGCTTTTTTCGGCAGATCCAATACCGGTAAATCATCGCTCATAAACATGATGGTCAACCGCAAGGCGCTCGTAAAAACCGGATCAAAACCGGGTATGACGCGGCAGATCAATTTCTTTCTGATCAACAAGGCCTTTTCGCTTGTTGATCTTCCCGGTTACGGGTATGCCCGCCGTTCCGCAAGCGAGCAGTCGGCTTTTGACCGCATGCTTGCAGATTATTGCAATGAACGTTCCGAGCTCAGGGCCATGTTTTTTCTGATGGATATGCGCCGCGATCCTGGTCAGGTTGAACGTGATTCGGTTGCGTACTTTCTTGAACGCGGAATTGAAGTGTTTCTTGTGGGAACAAAGGCCGACAAGCTGGGTTCGAATGACCGCACAAGAACCGTACGAGCCTGGGCGGCATATTTCTCTGTTGATCCGGGAATCATTGTTACAAGTTCCTCCCTGAAAAAACAGGGGCGTAACCAGCTGTTGTCGCTTATTGCAACCCGTCTGTAGGAGCAGCCTTGCCCAGGAGACGGAAATCGCTTACCGGGGTGCTGTACATGATGCCGATTCCCGGAGTGGAAAGGCAGGGCAGGGTGCTGATCGCGTCCTTGATTTTTCCGGCATTATTAC
Source organism: uncultured Treponema sp. (assembly GCA_964592325.1). Taxonomy (GTDB): domain Bacteria; phylum Spirochaetota; class Spirochaetia; order Treponematales; family Treponemataceae; genus Teretinema. The sequence goes on from CAZQEF010000262.1 coordinate 1,132, forward strand.
GTTCTGCGAGAATGAGGACCGTTTCCTTTTCCGGAACGATGGTTATTCCGAAAAATTTTCCGTCTTCGGGCTTTCCCGTTCCCCGCGCATGAACAATGGTTCCGCCTCTCGCTCCGGCTTTCCGTGCTTCTTCCATGACATCTTCCGCGTAACCGCGGTTGGTAATAACGGTAATAAGTTCGTGGCTTGTCTTTGTGTTCACCGGTTTGTCTCCCAGTTTGATACAGAAGGATATACCCGCGTTTTTCCTGGAGTGCAGCGGGTTTTCAGTAATTGTGTGAAATACCGCGTTTTTTTCTTCCGCGGTAACCAGGGTTATCAATACATCTTTTTCAATATCGCCGATCGCCAGCATGCGCAGGAATGCCGAGCCGGCGCTTCCGCGTCCGACCATGATCGTTCCCCCCCGCGCTCCGGCTGTTCGAGAGGCAGACGCAAGCCGTTCGCCGAACCCATGTTTGACGATGGTGATTATTTCATAATCGTAGGTCATGTCTGACCTCCCTTCCTGGTATATATGGAATAGATCCATCCGAGTATTTGTATGGTAACAATTGGCGTTACCGCAATCATGGCGATGAGGCCGAACGCATCAACAGCCGGATTTCCACCCACCGAAGCTGACGCGCCGATGAGCAGGGCCAGTACAAAGGTGCTTGACAGCGGTCCTGACGCGACGCCTCCCGAGTCAAATGCAATTGCCGTGAAAAGACGCGGAGTCGCAAAAGCAAGAAGGATTGCAGCTGCATACCAGGGCGCGAGAATGTACCATATGCTGAAACCTGCGAGTACCCGCCACATGGAAAGCGCCACCGAAGCAGCAACCCCGAGTGCGAGCGCCGCAAGGAGCACGGGCCGGCGTATGTTGCCGCCGGATACTTCCTCGACGCTTTCCGTGAGTACCCATATTGCCGGTTCTGCGCACACCACGAGGGCTCCCAGGAGAAATCCGAGGGGAACAAGAATCGCGTTGTATTCGAGTTGACCAAGAAGATATCCAACCTCCTTGCCAACTGGTATGAATGCGGAATTTGTGCCCAGAAGAAAAATGATGAGTCCGATACAGGTATACACAAAACCCAGGACAATACGGGTAAGCTGCCGGGGCGGCAGACGAATCAACGCAACCTGGTATATCGCAAGAATTACGGCCAGGGGCATGAGTGCGAGCGCGACGGTTTTCAGTATTTCGGGGAAAAGATGCCCATAGTCGGAAAAAAGTGACATGTTTGATTCCATGACATCCGACAAACCGGCAGACGCTGTTCCGGTGCCTGTCGGTGACGATCCTGTGGCAATACCCATGAGCAGAACGGCGATGATCGGACCGATGGACGCGATTCCAATGAGGCCGAAACTGTCATCATCAGCTGACCGGTCGCTGCGGACAGATGAAATACCCACACCGAGCGCGATGATGAAGGGAACCGTCATCTGCCCGGTGGTCGCGCCGCCCGAATCGAATGAGAGTGCGACGAAAACAGGGTCAGCCCGTGCGGCAAGGAAAAAAACCGTTGCATATCCGAGAATGATTATGAGCCGGAAGGGAATCTGGAATACGGTACGCGCGAGGCCGAGCAGCAGGAACAAGCCGACTCCGGCCGAAACCCAGAACACGAGCGCCCGTGCGGATACGGTGCCGGTGACGAGTTCCGCCTGCTGGCCGAGAATGAGCAGTGACGGTTCCGCAATCGTTATCAATATGCCGATAAGGAGCCCGGATGCAAGCATGAGCGGCAGGCTTCGCCGGGCGGTCAGTGATGCCCCCAGAAAAGATCCTGCCGGCATGATGCCGATATCGGTCCCGGTCAGAAATATGGCAAGGCCGAGAATGATCCATATTGTTCCCAGCAGGAATTTCACGAGAAGATAACCGTCGAGCGGCGTGATGGTCAGGGCAAGGATGATCACCACTGCCGATATGGGGAGAACGGCGATACAGGTTTCTTTCAGCTTTTTCAGGAAATTCATGGGGTAAAAACCAGCGTATCACGGGTTGACAGAAAGAACAAGATTACGGCATAATTTAGCA
>CAZQEF010000263.1:0-3159 GCA_964592325.1 uncultured Treponema sp.
TATTGACCGTCGCGGTAGAGTGATATTCCGTTTTTCATTTCATCAGTCATACTGCCCCGCCTCCGACCTTACCCTACTGTAAATTCCGGTTCGTATTCTGCCATGATGCTCACCGGATGCGCGTAAATGCGTGATACGGAAACGTATCCGTTTTTCACCGCGTACCAGTCCGAATCCGCATCTCCGTCAGTTTCAATGATACCGCCGCGGAAAAAACTGTATTTGTTTCCGTCCACGCCGTCATGCATGACAATACTGTCCCGGTAGTTTCGTCGCGATACTCCGGTCAGGCGCGCTCCGCGGTACGATGGAAGGGACGGCGCATTGATATTCACAAAGCAGTCCCCCGTACAGAGCGAGACAAGCGCTTCAAGATTATCCCGCACGAATGAGGCAAGCGGCTCATAATAAAACGGCCCTTCCTCCGATACCAGCGAAACCGCGATTCCGGGAACAGAAGAAAAAATTGCCTGCCGGGCGGCGGCTGCCGTACCCGAATAGACAATGTCGGTCCCCATGTTTGCGCCGCGGTTGATACCGGAAACAACCAGATCAGGCCGTTCGGGCATTATCCCCAGGGCTCCTGCAATGGAGCAGTCGACCGGGAGTCCGGAACAGGAAAATTCACGATCCCCGAACGGTTTGAACTGCAGCGGATCCGCCATGCTTATACCATGGGAAACCCCTGAACGGTTGACCGATGGCGCAACAACCCATACCTCATGATCCCGGCGCAGGGCCTCTGCCAAAATCTGGATGCCTTCACTGGTAAGTCCGTCGTCATTGGTCACAAGGATTCTCATGGCTGCGAGTATATCACAAAAAACGCACTCCGTCAGAAGGGCTGACCTTGTACACTACGGGTTTGAAGCCGAAAATTCGCTCGTAATCATCCAGCTTGCTGATGTATTCCTCTTCATACTCTTCTTTCAAAATGGTGTACGTGCATCCGCCGAAGCCCCTGCCGGTCATGCGGGAGCACACAAGACCGGGAACATCGGGAACGATAAACTCGAGAGCGCGTTTGACCAGCCAGTCAAGCTCCGGGCAGGATATTTCAAACCGGTCGCGAAGGCCTTCATGCGATCGGTTCACGATACGCGAGAATTGCAGATAATCCTTGTTGCCGAGCGCGTTTACCGCTTCCCGGACGCTTTCGGATTCCCTTATTATGAAGATAACCCGTCGCCGTACCGATTCGGGAATGTCGGTAATTTCTTCCAGAAGCGATTCGGTCATCTGGTTGAAGTCCGACGGTGCGTCAGGATCAGTACGGACAATTTCATAGGCACGGATACATTCCTTGATGCGGAGCGCGAGTTCTTCACGGGCAAGAAGACGCGGCACCCGCGAATCGGTAAGCAAAATGGAATAACCATTCTCGGGGATCGGTATCAGATCGGCAGTGACCCGGTTGTGGTCGGTGCGTATGCAATATCCTTTTTTCGCGGTCAGGGCGCATAGAATGTCGGCCCGGTGGGCATAGGTCTTTAAAAAATGGGTGTTTGCCCGCTCAAGAAGCGCAACCATGACCGAATCATCGAGCTGCGGTGCGAACAGGCGCTTGAGCGCGATTCCCGCCGCAACCTTCATGGCATTCGGAGTACCGAGTCCGGCGTCAGGAGGAATTTCGGAAAACATGGTTATGTTGAGTCCGGGAATATGAATGCCGTACTCCATAAACGAGGCGACAACGGCCTTGACCGAATTGGCCCAGCGGTCTTCCCTGCGGTATTTGAGATTTGATGAAGTAAATTTTTTCCGTTCCCCGAGCGACGCGGAATACACCCGGTAATTCTGATCCGTTCGTGCGGATACTGCGAGAAAGAGACATTTGTTTATCGCCATGGACAATGTATTACCCCGGGCAAACCAGGTATGGTCTCCGAGAAGATGGAACCTGCCGGGAACACAGACCATGGAATCGGGCGCCGATTCATATTCTTCAGCATGCAACGCCGCTATTTTCCGCATATGACCATAATACGGGCAATATTGAAACTATTCAAGAAAAATGAGTAAAATGGTCATAATTATGAGTGGTTTACGATCGCTGTTTCTGATGTTTCTCGCAGCCGGCATGCTGACGCTCGGCATCCCGAATGAATTTTTTCATCTGGGGTCGACTCTGTTCGGCATATTCTCGATTCTGCCTCTCTATCTGGCCATCCGTGAATGCAGTTCAAACCGGAGCGCCGGTTTTCTGACCGGCGGGTTCTTTTTTCTGGTTCACGTCATGTCCAGTTTCTGGCTTGCCTACTTCAAGGATTTTGCCGTCTTTACCCTGGGCGCTTCCGCGTTTGCCTACTTCCTTTTGGGGATTCCGGTCGGCTGGGCACTCCGCCATTGTTTCCGCTTTCCCCCGGCCTGGCGCCCTTTTCTGTTCGCCGCCGTCTGGACGGTATGGGAATGGGTAAAATCCATCGGATTTCTCGCCTATCCCTGGGGAACCCTTGTCATGACATCCAGGGATTTTGTTCCGCTCATACAGATTGCCGATCTTACCGGCACCTGGGGAATCGGTTTCCTTTTTTGCCTTTTTTCTTCATGCGGTGCCGAGCTGCTTGCTTCGCGGGACCGACGGGAATGCATACCGGCCCTGATAATGACGTTCGTCCTCTTTCTGTCAGCTGTCGGATATGGTTGTATCCGTATGGTAAACCTTCCGGAAGCGCATGATGAAGTCGACATGGTTCTTGTTCAGAACAACGCGGATCCCTGGGAACGCGGTGGTCTCCGCAAGAACCTCCTCCGTTCACAAAAAATGACACGTGACCGCATCCCGGATCGTGAGAATCCGCCTGATCTTGTTGTCTGGAGCGAATCGATCCTCACCCACAGTTACCGTGAAAACCGCGCGTATTACGATACGGTACCGCTTGAGGACCCGTTTACCGGCTTTCTCTCCGATATCAATGCACCCCTGCTGGTCGGTTCTCCGGTACTGGTTGACAGTGCCGAACGCCGGTATTCCAATTCAGTTATCCTTCTGGACAGCGACGGCTCGCTGCGGGACTGGTACGCAAAAATACAGCTTGTCTGTTTCGGCGGGTGGCCCCAAATCGCAGGTTTACAGTTCCTTGTCCTATACAACCGAGCAAGGTCTGATGAGTCTTGAAGGTTCCGACCAGGTGGTTTTCCGCTTGAATATCGATCAGG
>CAZQEF010000264.1:0-3155 GCA_964592325.1 uncultured Treponema sp.
TCAACCCGGATTCTGTTGAGAAAACTCTGATTACCGGCATCATACCGGTGCGCGTCGGCAAAGCTGGAGTAGAGGTAGGAGCACTCATCAATATACCTGCCAATATCTTCCCTTCCCGCAGGAACCGTACCGGTCAGGGCGTCTCTGAGCCGTTTCAGCCGTGAATATTCATCTTCCAGAAAGGATTGCGCCATCTGTTGCGAGACAGTCGAATGGGCAGGTTCCTCATCGTGTGAGGCTTTCGAAAAAGACGAAACCAATGACTCGGCTTCATCGGGTGAGAGACGTCTGCATCCGGTATCCATCCCGGTACTTGCAAGATCAAAACAAAGGGCATCTTCAGAAAACTGATCAGAACAAAGGTCAGCATAATTCGCAAGAACAGGATTCGTATAACACTGTTCACCATCCTTTCCGGTTACCGGAAAGACGCCGGGCTGAAATGGCACCGGTTCGGGTCCCTGAAGCCGCGATGAAGACATTCTGGCCAATGAAGGCCAGGGTGCGCCTCTGCTGTGCGAATAACCGGCTCCCCAGGAAAAATCGAGACCGGTAAACATGACCGGATTCCCGGAGCCGAGAAAATGCCTTGATACGTATATGGCGGCAACTCCGACCGAACCAAGCCGCGGAATTTCCGGCGGAAGAAGTCCTGCTGCTTCAAGGCGATCCAGAAGCGGGGAAGAAGTAAACCGCGTGGAAAAGAAAAAAATATCCCCGCCTGTAAGATTCACGGCGGAAGGACGGGCAGTTATATCCGCAAAAACGGGAATGCCGGTTCCACGGAACCCGTGCAATGCCTGTTCTATCCAGAACTGCGATTCAAGGATGATAACGGCATCGGGTGTAATTCCGGCTTCAACGAGCGGTGCGAGGGCCGTATCAACAGCAAGAAGGTACACCTTGTTGCGTAATTTCCGGATAAGGGGCAATGATGAATCCAGAGTTGGGCCGGCTCCTGCTATGAGAACAGGGCGATGCATGCGGCAGGATTGGATCTGATATGAGCGATACAGTGAATGAAGATTTCGGAGAATGTTCCGGTGATAATTGCGTCCGAGAATCATGAGCGTCATGCGGTTTTTCCACCAGGCCGCAATGGCAGAGTCAAGCGTGGACACCATTGAACGGTATAAAGCAGAATTCAAGGCAGCCGCGCCGGAACAGTCGACGGAAAGACAACGCCGGACCGGTACGGGACAAGACGTATCAAACCAGTGAACAATTGAATGGATGGATGAACCGTTCAGTAAATGGAAACGTGAATCGGAACAGATCTCCTTTGGTAAGTGGTTCCGGGTAAATTCAAACAACACAGGATCGGCTTCAACGCCCAGTACCAGCGAGTTTTCGGGAAGAGAGGAAAGCAGTTCGGATACGCCATATCCGAGAAGCGGAGAGAAACAGATAACAAGTGATTCGGGACGTATGCCGAGGGAAGCAGCAGCTGCAACAGGAGCCCGGGCAGGATGGTACTGCGAATATAAATGCCGGTTATTGTATATGACGGAAAAACCCCGTCCGGTATCTACCAGACAGGGTTTCGCGGAATCGTTCACCGTCAGTTCAGGAAATTTTCCAGATATGTTTCCATGAAATTATCCTCGAGTTTATCACTTGCAAGGAATGCATCACTGGTAGTTTTATGCGCCCATGATGAAGCATAGTTTTCATAGAAAAGGGGGATGATTTCGGATAGCTGCGGATCGGCCGCTTTTTCCTCAGATACCTGAAACACCAATACTTCGCGTCCGAGCAGAACAGGATCGGAAATTGATGCAGGAGGAATACTGAACGCAGTTTTAAAGAAATCATCATTACGAACCGCTTCCGACAGTGCCGGATTCGAATCAACCGGAACCGGGGTCAGGATCTCGACGTTCCCGTAGTTGATGCCGAAGTGGGAAGTTGATGCTTTCTCCAGTCCATTGAGTTCACAGGCGACATCAAAGCCCTGCAGTCGTGCGGTTTCCGCAAAGGCGCGTGCCTGATTCATGAAGTAATCTTCAATCCGTCCGCGTTCATTGAAATTCATATACGATCTGACTGCAGAAATCATGGCCGGATCAGAGAAATCGGGAGATGCCGGTTCGGCATCGCAGCGTACAAGCGCGTACGAAGTACCTGCCTGTACCGGAGCACTGATTTCTCCGGGGGACAGAGCCAATACCGCGGAAAGATCGTCCGCATCAGCAAACAGGGCATTGATATCTGAACGGAAGGATTTTTGCAGTTTCCCGTCGGAATTGGTGCCACTGAGCGTGGAACTCTCCTTGACTGCTTCATCAAAAGAGAGTTCTTCCTGTGCGATACGCTTTTCTACGCGTTTGATTTCGGAAGAGGAATCCGCAGTGACAAGTGATAAAGAATACTTGACAAACATGTCGGAATTTCCCTTTCCGAAAGAAGCAACTTCCGATTCGGGGTAGTTATTGGTGGAAAAGCTGACATAGTTGAAACTTCGTACCGGACCAGTCATTTGCTGTACAAGCGCTATTTCTGCGGAACTGACCTTGAGACCGAAATCACCATCCTGTGTACCGAAAACATCCTCAATGTACCGCTGTGCAGTAAGTTCCTCCGTAATGAGATTTCTGCGCTGGGTGCGGGTTATTTCAGGCGTTTCATTGAAGATGCGTGAAGAAAACTTGCCGAATTCATCCTGGTAATAGGGCAGCAGATAGCGGTTTATGAGTGCTTGTGAGGGTTTGTACCCTGCATCCCGGAGTTCTTCGAGAATAGCGAGACGGAATACCGCGGCAGAAAAAGCAGAGCGCATGATCCGGTAATGATTGAACTGATCAAGCTCTCCTCCCTTTTCCTTGAGATCCTCACTCATCAGCTGAATTTGCCGTACAAAGTAACTGTCCTGAATGTATTGAACCGGTTTTCCGTTCCATTTACCGAACTCAAGAGTTTTACCCGAACCGGAACCGCCAAGCGCCGGAACGAAGACGAAGGCAAAAACTGCCAGAACCAGAATGGTGACAGCACCTCCAAAGAGAAATTTCTGCTTAATAACTGACATACAACATCCTTCTTGAATACCTTTATATAGTAGACATGGAGGATATCATGGGCAGATTTCTATGTCAACGTGAAGATTATATTGACACTTTTTTGATACTCGGATATATTCATGACCGTAACGGGGG
>CAZQEF010000265.1:0-800 GCA_964592325.1 uncultured Treponema sp.
AAACTACACTTGAACACAGTAAAGAAAACCGCATCTAATGACTGCCAAGAACAATCCGTTCAATCTGATGAAGTTGAGAACGGTATAAACCGGCTATTTCGGAACCGTAATCTGCAATAAGCTGGATAATATTCCGTGGAGTTTCTTCGGTATCACGTCCGTTAATCCGGTCTCCGGCATCACCGAGTCCCGGCATGATGTAGGCCGATGAATTGAGTACCGGATCCATCCAGAGGGTATATACGGTACAGTTTTCAAGTGCTCGCACTACCCGGAGTGCTCCTTTGAGTGCCGATATGACATTAAAAAAACTTATTGAACGCGGTTTTACACCATGTTCTTCAAGATATTTCACAACAGTAACCAGACTTCCGCCTGTCGCGTTCATCGGATCGGCGAAAATGAGATCTTTTCCGTTCATGTCTTCAATGTTGAAGAATGATCGTTCAAGATCCAGAATATATTCCATGTTTTTTTCTTTTTTTGAATCATCACGTTTAATCTTGAACAGGGCAAACGGAGTTACATATCCGTGGGAAGAATATTCTTCGATTTCCTTTGATACGATCATTGAAGGCAATAGAGCTCCCCGGAGCATTACGCACATGACGGAATTTTCAATCTTGTAGTCAATATCGGGTATCTTGTGAACCGCATAATTCTGAACCGGAACGGTTACCGGAGTCTTTACAACCAAATAGTTCTTGTTGTCCGAATGATTGCGGTTATACGCAAGACGGAAAAGCATTTCATACGCACGCTGTGTATAATATACAAACTCGTTGTGGCCGGTTTTAATG
>CAZQEF010000265.1:810-3153 GCA_964592325.1 uncultured Treponema sp.
TGTCCCTGAGTTTCGCGATAACCCGTGAGGCTTCAGCATGACTCTGTTCTTCGGTTTCAAAAGAATAGACCTTGATACCGGGTGCCTCACGGCATATTTCCTGCATGACATGGCCCATTTCGTTATATACTTCTATAACTTTCTTTTCTTCGTTCGCAAGTGTGGAACTGAATCCTCCAGCCGCAAGTATCTTGAAAGAATCGATTGCCTTCATGTAAAGGTTGTCCATCCTGGATAAATAGCTTTGATCCTTTTCGGTCAAATAACCATCAAGAGAATCAGCTCCCAATACCACCTTGCTCATACTATCTCCTTACAAAAAAAAATTCTCAAAAAAAACCGTCCCGGAAGGGACGGTTTCAGTATAACATAATTTACTTGAACCAGAAACGGAACCCGATTGATATCGGGAAAAACAGATCTTCTGTTGCCAGCTTCGGAACAACCTGTACACCAAAAGACGGGGCAACCTGAATGAACGGCTCAAATACACCTTTAGCGATAAACATGTTCAAACCTACGGGAATTCGCATACCTCCGACAAAGACGAAATCATCATCCGGGAAGGCAAAATTGGCAAAGGCGCCGATACCGATAAACCAGTTCAGGGATGCGCTTCCAACATTGGTGATTTTGTTATTGATAATCCAGTAATCACCGGTAATACCAAACTGAGAGTAGTCTTCATCAAAAACCCAGTTTGCGGCAAAAATGAGCGGGATGCTGTCAACTTTGAAAGTAACGGCGACGCCATTGGTAAATACCCTGCCCGCGTTTCCGTTATACTGCAGTCCAATACCGAATGCAAACACACTCGTTGTAGTAGATACAAACAACACAGCCACAAGAATCAGCAATTTCTTTTTCATATGTTACTCCTGCTTAATACCGTTTTTTTCCACTCAACACGGCAGAAAAATGGAACCTACTCCCGACAAATGTATACCATACCATTGCTTTTTACAACATTAAATACAAATTAATTCGCTTTTTCACGGAGCATGTTTTCTGCCTTGGCAGATACGGATGAATCAGGACAATACCGGGACAGATCGTTCAATATACTGCCGGATACCCCATACTGCTGGCGGTCATACAAAATCATTGCAAGATCAATAAACGTATTCCAGATGTTTCTCCGGTCAGCTTCTTCGATTATGTCGGGATATACCGATACTTTCTGCAATAAATCCCGGAATGTCGTAAACTGATAATCAATCCTCTTCCTGGCAACATAATCATCAAGAATGCTTACAGACAGAACCGCTGAAACCGCAGCAGTAGATAATGCCCTGTCAAGCCGCTTCCCCGATCTGTAGTAGTAAAATTTCGTAAGATCCTGATATGCCTTCAGTACTGCAATATTTTTGTGACGGTATAATGCGAAAAATTTGTCGCAATTATCCGAACTCTCAAGTGTCCGTATTATTGCCTTCAGTGAGGGGCTCTGTTTATCAGGGGTACCGTATAACGGATCTTCAGTGAGCACCAAAAGCAGATACTGTTCCTGTGCGCCATAGTTGCCACGTATCATCTCAACATCTGCCATTTTGTAGCAGAGACTTATGCGTATTTCGGGGATTCTGAGCAATTCACGGTTTTCCCAGGCCAGCAGATAGTGGTTCATGGCAAGGGAATACTCTCCTTCCGCAGCGTATACATCACCACAGAGAATATCAGCTTCAGGATATATGGCCCGTTTCTTCAGCCAATTGGAAAGCTCATCAAAATTGTTTCCGAAAAAACGTTTATCATGAAAAGTCAGCACCATATCAATGATGGTAACCGCTTCTTTTTCATTCCGGTTCAGTAAAAGAGCCCTGACAGCATCAATTTCTCCGCCAGAAGCCCGCAACACCTTTTGTGATACCGCTTCGGACAGTTTTGCATAATAATCGAGATATGCAGCAGTATGAAGGGACCGGGCTTCTTCACCCAGGGCAAGCGCAGTACCCAGTTCTCCGTTTTCAAAGGCAATACGGGCACGGTCAAGAACCTGCCAGGCAGGATCGTTGTGCACCTCTTGTGCAAAGAAAAGCGAGGGAACAAAACACAACAGCATGAATACCATGCTGATTACAGGAAGTAAACGTTGTAATCTCACAGTTTTTCCAGCTCCTCACGGAAAACCCGGTCAGTCTCTTCCGGGTTACGGCCAATTGATTCTCTGCGGACAATGTTACCATGTCGGAAAATAAGTATGGAATCACCGGCGCCGGTAATACCGATATCAGCATGTCTGCCTTCTCCCGGGCCGTTCACGACACAGCCCATGACGGCAACTGTTATCGTTTTTTTCATGGAAAGGAATTCCCGTTCCCAGCGGGATACAAAGCCATGAAC
>CAZQEF010000266.1:0-3149 GCA_964592325.1 uncultured Treponema sp.
CCTATGAATACAAGATGTTCCCGCCGATGGCGCAAATTCTCGATCTCTTTGCCCGGAAACACTTTACCGGCAAGAAAGCCCTCCGAATCGGCAGTTGGGGCTGGGTCGGCGGCGCGAAAAAGGAATACGAAGAGCGAATCGCCGGTCTTTCCTGGGAAAGCGTCGAGTCCATGGAATGGCAGGGTGTACCCACCGCGGAAGACCTGAAAACGCTTCGTGAACGCGGCCGGGAACTGGCGAAACTGGTAAAAAACAGCTGAACCGCGCCGAATTTGCCGCAAATGTTTCAACAAATTTGGTAGCAGTGGTGAAAATATAGTATCTTTACACACATGGATACCATACTCACCACTATTGCCGACGCGCTCAAGTTCTTTTTCAGTTTCAAGGCCTATGTAATTCTTCCGGCCTTCATGCTTGTTCTTGCGCTTGTAGCCCGCATGCGTCCCGCGGACGCGATTCTTTCCACGGTACGGATCGGCGCCGGTTTTGCCGGCGTCTTTATCGTATTTTCCTTCTTCGTTACCCAGATCAGCCCCGCCATACGCGAAATAATCCGGATCCGTGGTATCGATTTCCCGGTTGTCGACGTGGGATGGCCGCCGCTGGCCGCCATTACCTGGTCCACCACGCTCGCCCCGCTCGTCATCATCTTCGTCATGATCATCAACATGATCATGCTTTTTACGAGGACGACAAAGACCCTCTATATCGACCTCTGGAACTACTGGCATTTTGCGCTTGTCGGCGCGCTTCTGCAAAGCATCGGCGCCCACTGGCTCCTTGCCCTGTCGGCCAGCCTCCTCATCGCCATATACACAATCAAAACAGCCGAATGGTCGGCACCCTATGTACAGCGTGAAACCGGACTTGAAGGCATAGCCATAAGTCCCATCTCCGTCTCGGGCTTTTTGCCCTTCGCCGTCACCCTGAACCGCATTATTGACGCGATTCCCGGCCTCCGCGCTCTCTCCTGGAATCCGGGCAAATCCCGCTCTGAATCGAACGGCAAGACACGCGCCGCGGACATCCTGCAGGAGCCCATGATCATCGGTATCATTGTGGGCATTCTCCTTTCCATGGCTGCAGGGTATGACCTCAAACAGACACTCGAGACCGCCGTGAACATCGCCGCCGTCATGTTCCTCCTTCCCCGCTGCGGCGCCCTCATCGCCGAAGGAATGGGAGCCGTTGCACAGGCATTCAAAAAGCTCATTGAAGGCCGCTTTACCTCGCTCAGCGGTCTTTCAATCGCCATGGATTCGGGCGTAATCATGACCAACTACTCGGTTATCGCCACCGGTCTCGTGATGATCCCGGTATCGCTCGTTATCGCCTTTATCATTCCCGGCAACCGTACTATTCCACTGGGAGACCTCCCCAACCTGCTGTCCGTCATGTCCGTAATCACCCTCATCATGGGCGGCAACGTGTTTCGTTCGGTAATCGCCGGCATACCCATTGTAGCCAGCTTCATGATCTTCGCCTCGAAACTTGCCCCGCTCTTTACCAGTCAGGCAAAAGCAGCCGGTATGGAACTCGGCCTCGCGGGACAGGAAATCACCGCTTTCACTGACGGCGGCAATCAACTCAGATTCTGGTTTTTCTACCTTTTCCAGGGAAATGTAATCGCCATCGCGGTAATTCCCGTGGTTCTGGGCATGCTTTTTTTCAGTTGGCGCGTACATAAAAGAATTTCCGTCGAACAGGGCACCATGTAACGGAAATTTTCATCAACAATTTTGACAGCAGTGGCCAACAAAATTGGCAGCAGCTTTCAACAATTTTGGCAGCAGTACCGAAACCTTGCCCAAACGGGTCAAAAAAGCTACAGTAAGCCCCGTAAAATGCTTACATCACAGGAGATAGTATGGTTAACGCACTTGCAAAAAATGATGCATGGCAGGGCCGCAACGGTCCCGTCGTACTGGTAATAATGGATGGCGTGGGGTACGGACAGTATACCGAAGGCGACGCGGTCGCTGACGCGCACATGGAAGCCCTCGCCAAATTTCACGAAACCTGTCCGGTAACCCGGCTCAAGGCACATGGTACCGCGGTAGGACTTCCTTCCGACGAGGACATGGGAAACAGTGAAGTCGGACACAACGCCATAGGCTGTGGCCGGGTATTTGCCCAGGGAGCCAAGCTCGTCTCGGCATCAATAGAAAGCGGCGCCATGTTTGAAGGCGCTACCTGGAAAAAACTGACCGGCAATGTAAAAAGCAGTGGCGGCAAGCTGCACTTCATCGGTCTTTTTTCCGACGGAAATGTCCATTCGCACATTGATCACCTCAAAGCCATGCTTGAAAAAGCAAAGGAAGACGGGGTAAAAACCGCACGAATCCATACCCTGCTCGACGGCCGCGACGTGGGAGAAACGAGCGCACTCGACTATATCGATCCGTTCGAGGACTACCTTTCAGGACTCAATGCAGGCGGTACCGATTTCCGTATTGCCTCCGGCGGTGGTCGCATGTTCATAACGATGGACCGCTATAATGCCGACTGGTCCATGGTAGAACGCGGATGGAAGGTGCATGTCCGCGGGGAAGGCCGCCAATTCAGCAGCGCCCATGAGGCAATTGAAACCTGGCGCAAGGAAATTCCCGGCATCATTGACCAGGACCTCAAGGAGTTCGTTATCGCAGAGAACGGGAAACCCGTCGGAAAAATCGAAGATGGCGACTCGGTTATCTTCTTCAACTTCCGCGGCGACCGTGCCCTTGAATTGACTGCCGCATTTGAAACCGGTGCCGAATTCGACAAGTTCGACCGTGGTCCGGTCCCCAGGGTTGAATATGCCGGCATGATGGAATACGACGGCGACCTCCACATTCCCGCGCAATACCTCGTAACGCCGCCCGCGATCGACCGCACCATGGGAGAATATCTCGTGGCAACCGGGGTACGGACGCTTGCCATCAGCGAGACCCAGAAATACGGTCATGTAACCTACTTCTTCAATGGAAACAAACTTGGCAAGTTCGACGAAAAGCTCGAAGACTATGTAGAAATCAAGAGCGACGTGGTCCCGTTCGAACAGCGCCCCTGGATGAAATGCGCGGAAATCACCGATGCGGTTATTGAAGCGATCGGATCGGGAAAATACGACTTCATCCGCCTCAACTTCCCGAACGGCGACATGG
>CAZQEF010000267.1:0-3148 GCA_964592325.1 uncultured Treponema sp.
CACGTCTTCCAGAATCTTGCGGTTTGCGGCAATTACATCGGCCTGCAGCCCGACAATGAAGGTTTGAAATCCGAGCATCAACAGGACGGCCGCGAGAATGAGGGATTGTATGTGACCCTCGCCGGAGGTCGTGAAGAAGTAGTAGAGGAACCGGATTCCAAGAGCGAATCCGCCCAGGAAAAGAATGGTGCCGATGGTGCAGAAGAACTGCAGCGGCCGGTACATCATGAATGCCCGGATAATGGTAACGGAGGATTTTTTGATATATCCGGTCATGCTGGCGAAAAGGCGGCTCTTCCTGAGTTCCGGGTTGGTGCGGATGGGTACCGAGGTAATTGCCATGCGGTTGTTCCCCGCCTGGATGATCGTTTCCAGGGTGTACGTATATTCGTTCACGACATTGAGCTGAAGCGCGGCTTCCCGGGAGTAGGCCCTGAATCCGCTCGGGGCATCCGGGATACGGGTACCGCTCGCGATGCGCACTACCGAACTGCCGATCCGCTGCAGTTTCTTTTTGAGCGGTGAGAAATGATCTGTTTTGTCTATCGGACGTTCGCCGATTACAATGTCCGCGGAATTCTCGAGGATGGGACGTACCAGCTTTTCGATATCCTCCCCGCAATACTGGTTGTCGGCGTCGGTATTGACGATGATGTCCGCGCCGAGACGCAGACAGGTGTCTATTCCCGCCATGAAGCCCCGCGCGAGGCCCCGGTTCTGTTTGAAGGAGACCACGTGATGCACACCGTGCCCGCGGGCCGTTTCCACGGTGCGGTCGGTGCTTCCGTCATCAATGATGAGATATTCGATGGTATCAATTCCGGCGATTTTTCGCGGAAGATCCCTGATGGTAACCGGAAGGGTATCTTCCTCGTTAAAACAGGGTATCTGGATAATCAGTTTCATGTCAGTGTCCTTTAGTGTTAATCGGGAAAGTCAATTCCGTCCATCAGATGAAGTTTGTCGGCCTGCAGTATACGCGCCCGGAAAGGTTTGCGTAATACCGCAAGAACAAAGGATCCCTGCCGGGGTTTCCTCCCGTCAAGGGAGAAAACCGGGACGTTCCCGGGAGCTTCAATCATACGCAGTTCCGGCGCACGGCGGCCGGTATAATTCGCCTTTTCGATATAATACCATGAGGCCGTTGCAACCGCATCATTTCCGCCGTTTTCATTCTGTGAGACAACGGGAAGGCCGGCCTCCCATGCAGTATTGATGATGTCCTGATATTGACCGTTCAGGGCAAACGGGTGTTCCGGTGAGAACGGAGGCAGGATATAGCCTTTCAGGCGGTCGGGAACCTGCGGAAGGGAGAAAACTGCGGCAAACGCCACAGTCCCCGCACAGAGAATCCCGGTGCATTGATGCGCCCGTATGCGGGGAAAACGGAGATATGCCAGTGCGATATCGGCATAGTGGCAGATCAGCAGGAACACAAAGGGCAATACTGCCGAGAAATACCGGTTTATGAACGGTTCAGCCATGCGCAGCGGATGAATGCCGCTTATGGTTACCGTTATGAAAAAGAAAAAGGAGAGGGCCGGAACAATGAGGGATATCAGACGAACCTCATTCCGCTTCTTCACCAGAGTGTACACGGCAAGGAGCCCGAACAGGATGAACGGCAGCTGCCAGTAGGCCTGGAGGTATGGACTCCGGTACCGGTTAAAGATTTCCATAAACGAAGAAATGCTTTCCATTTGGGTAAGGTGATTCGCCGTGATTATCTGGAGGTGTCCCAGGGGATACCCGGCAAAGAGGCCGTACAACACGGTTTCCGCAATGAAACCTGCAAGCGGTATCCCCCCAAAAAGCAGACCGTCGCGGATTCTCTTTCCGGGACTCTCGAGAAGGATGAGCACAAACATCCCTGGCATGAAGAAAAGGTTGGTGATCTTCGCCTGGTAGGCAAGAAACAGCATGATCGACGCAACGGCAAGATTTCTTGTCCGTTCTCTTTCACCGGAGCTGGACAGGTATCCACTGAAAAAATACATCATGGCCAGGATGTAGGTTATGCTGAATATTTCCGGCCGAACCTGGGAGGCCGCACGGATCTGGTAGGGGAAAAAAATGAGCGCAAGGGTCGCGAGAACTGCCGTCCTCCGGGAAAAGAGCTTCCGGCCAAGCAGATAGAGGAGGAGGGTCTGAACAAGTGCATTGAGAATCGGCATGACGTAGTAACTGTTCGGGTGTATGCCGGTTATCAATTGCTGTATTGCGACCGGAACAATGACTCCCCATCTGATTGTCCGGTGGTTTATATAGGGATAATCGATTGCAGCGCCCTGGCTTATTGCTTTGGCAGAGTACCAGTAATCCCGTTCATCAATTCCGGTATGAATCATCATGACGGTCCACAACCGGAAAACAAGGCAAACAAGAAGGAGTGATCCCAAGATAAGGGTATCTTTTCCGGGACGGATACGAAGCAAGCTCAACCGTGGTGTCATAACAGCCTCCTGGAAACCAATAATTCTGGTGAAAGTTTCAACAATATTCGCAGCAGTGCCGCTACATTCCGCTTTGTCCGGTCTGGGGTATCAGCCGTTCGGTAAAACCGGCGGCAAAACTCCAGAACAGCAGTTTCGCGAAGTCCGGTCCGCTTGCCGGAACGGTATCGGTCAGGAAGAAAATGAAATAGTGGGGAGTAATTCCGCCCGCCTGCACCGGGGGGTACACAAAAGCGGGGAACAACGTGCTTGATACCAACCCGGCAAGAAGCACAATATACGCTATCAGGGCAAAGATCCCTCCGTACAACGGCCGGAGCAGTACCTGGAACCACGACTCGGAGAGCAGCCCGAGCGCTTCCGGTGCAAGCCTGCCCAAACGTTGTTCAAGGCTTACAAAGCCGCCAAGAATTCCGCAAATAACGCAGATGACGCCGATGAGCATACGTCCCTTGAGAATGTAGGGCGCGGTGAATGCCGCACTGCCGAAAAGCAGAATAACCGCTGTTACAATAATAAGCCGTCTGTTGATGCTGTTAACCTGGTCACCCCTGGCCATGATTGCCTCCTGGACATGCGCTTTGTCTCATACATTAAAATATCATGCATTCTGGTGCTTGAATAGAAGAAAAACTGATGAAACTGCTCGCACCAACTCTTTCCGGTACAAGAATAGTATATACCCTTCCCGCTGG
>CAZQEF010000268.1:0-3143 GCA_964592325.1 uncultured Treponema sp.
ATAATTTACCCGTACATTTGATAATGAAAAGTGACGTGAGAAAAACGCTCTTGCGTCACTTTTTTTGTCCCCTTTATTTGGCATGACAATAAAACAAAAAATGTCATAATAAGGGGAAGGAGTTTATATGACAACTATTGAGGATATTGGTGCATATACGTTTCCCGCTGTACTGGATAACAGCCTGAGGAAATTTTCAGATCGTCCCGCTCTGGCTTTTGTGTCAGGAGAGCCGATGACCTATGCAGAAATCGGCAAAAAAATCACGCTGCTTCGGGAACAAATGTACAAGAGTGGAATCAATCAGGGTGATCGGGTCGCCCTGCTGGGATCAAGCAGTCCGCAGTGGGCAATAGCGTATTTTGCCATAACCACACTTGGAGCCATTGCAGTTCCCCTTTTACCGGATTTTTCGCAAAAGGAAGTGGAAGGGTGTATTCTCCATTCCGGCGCTACGTCTCTTGTAGTGGCAACCCGTCTTGCCGACCGTGTCACAAACCCCGCAGAACTGTCTGTTGAGCGGGTATTCCGGCTTGATGACCTGGAAATGCTTGTAGGTACCATTGAACGGGAAGGTCCGGTTCCGGAAACCTGCGTGAATGAGCAGGATACCGCGAGTATCATTTATACTTCGGGCACCACCGGGCGTTCCAAGGGAGTGGAGCTTTCGCACAAGAACCTGGTCTTCACTGCAATACAGGGGCAGTTTTTCCAGCGAATCAATAAAATTGATGTGGGTCTTTCCATTCTTCCCATGTCCCATGTATACGAGTTTACTATCGGATTTCTGATGTTCTTCATCAACGGCGCCTGTATTTATTACCTTGAAAAACCCCCCGCGGTTACAACACTTCTCCCCGCGCTCGGAAAAATACGTCCAACCATCATGCTCAGTGTTCCGCTTATCATGGAAAAGATATACAAGAACAAGATTGTTCCCGCATTTACCGCAAAACCTCTGGTAGCTGCGCTCTACCGGCTTACGGTATTCCGGAAAATCTTTCACCGCCTTGCCGGACGTTCGCTTCGCAAAACATTTGGCGGGCGGCTCAAGTTTTTCGGGATTGGCGGGGCCAGGGTTGATCCGGTGGTTGAACGGTTCATGAAGGAAGCGAAGTTTCCCTACGCAATCGGGTACGGTCTGACTGAAACTTCTCCGCTCCTTGCGGGATCAGGACCGAAGATAACACGGCCGGGAAGTATCGGGCTCACCATGCCCGGTGTTGAGCTGACAATTCTCGATCCCGATCCGGAAACGGGTGTGGGCGAAGTTATCGCCCGCGGCGAGAATGTCATGAAAGGCTATTACCGGGATCCCGAAATGACTGAGCAAGTTCTGGACAAGGATGGCTGGTTCCGTACCGGCGATCTGGGTATTCTTGATCGAAAAGGACAGCTGTCTCTAAAGGGTCGGTCAAAAAACATGATTCTCGGTTCCGGCGGAGAGAATATTTATCCGGAGGATATCGAATTCGTTCTCAACCAGCATCCTCTTGTGAGTGAATCACTGGTTGTCGAAGGAGACAATTCCTCCCTGGTTGCCCTTGTGCAGATTGATGAGGAACGGCTGGCAGAAGAAGCAAAGAAACGTGGTGAACTTCATCATGCTGCTTCCGTATCGGATATCAGGGACGCGGTCGGAGAGGCTGTGGCGGACGCGGTTCATGAGGTTTCGCACATGATCGCGTATAAACGTGAAGAACTACTCAACGAAATCAAATTCTTTGTAAACGAAAACGTCAACCGGATATCACGGATTGACCGCGTTGAACCGGTTGAACGTTTTGAAAAAACCGCGAGTCAGAAGATCAAGCGGTATTTGTATAATCTTAAAAAAACCATACAGCCGGTCGGCAGAAATTAGCCTAACGCTGTATCGTAAAACGCACCGGGTACCGGAACCGCACAGCGACCGGTGCTCCGTTCGCGTATGCCGGTTTGCAGCGCATGCCGGTGAGAGCAGCCACTGCCGCATCTGCGAATCCGTATCCGGGATCCTTGAGCACCTGAATTTTCCGTATAAGACCTGCCTGGTCAATAAACAATTCAAGATACACTACGCCTTCAATTTCCTGGCGCAACGCCATGGGCGGGTACACGATACGTTCAAGGACATCTCTTGTGGGAATATCCGGAATGATTGAAATTTTGTGCTGGGGCACATAGTCAATAACCGGTTCGCGTGTTTCAATTTCGATGATTTCATCATCGGTAGTGATTACCTTTTCAGCGGCGGTTGGCTGATTATAGACAACAGTCGTATCGGGCGCCGGAGGCGGCGGAACATACTCTTGCACATCCACCAGCTTGAACAGTTCATAATCCATGTCGTCTCCTGAAGTGTTTTGCGGAGCAGAAACGCGGACAAGGGCAAGTACCGAAACGTGCAGAACCGCCGCAAAGAAAAACAGGATGATGTACCGGTGTGTCAGCAGGAACTTTTTCATCATTTTTCCTCCTCCACAACAAAACTTACAACCCGGTGCTGCAGACGCTGGAGAATGCTGACAACCCCGTTGACATATTTATATGGCGTGGCACGGTCTGCAATAACATGGACACGGGTCGCCGGTTTCAGTGCGATTGTCCCGGCGATGATGCTTTCAAGTTCTGCATCCTGTACGTATTCGCCGTTCACGGACATCCGGCCGTTCCTTTCAATCCAGATTTCCAGGTTTTCGCTTTCCTGCGTCTGTTCAAGCTTCTTTGCTTCGGAATATTCAATGTACACCTCATGCCTCTGGTTAATGAGCGAGATGAGCATGATGAATATGAGCAGCAGAAATCCTATGTCGGACATGGAAGACATGGGAATGATCGGTTTGCGGCTTCGTCGTTTCAGTTGTATCACTCGCCGCCTCCGGTCATCCTGAACGAGAAGTTCTCCACATCAAGAGTCCGGATATCATGAATTACCGAAATGACGGACTGATAATTCGCATCCGGGTGTATCTGGAAGAGAAAGGTGCAATTCGGATACGCCTGTTTGATTCGCTCCGTTTCCTGCCGGAGGTCTTCTGCAGAGACGGGGACACCGTCCATGGACAGGTTTCCGCCGGCATCAAGTATTGCCACCAGCAGTTCCTCCGTCCTGACCACGCGCGGCTTTTCCCGGTCGGGGAGATTCATGAGAAATCCCTTGT
>CAZQEF010000269.1:0-3142 GCA_964592325.1 uncultured Treponema sp.
AGATCGATGGTCATGTGATAATCATCATCATCAAAAACCCCCTGATTGAAGCCCCTGATCTGTATATCGAGGTTGACGGAAGCGAACAACGCAAGATGCTCCAGGATATGGCCGTTCACGGTCACCCTGACCGAGGGTATGAAGCCCTGTACAAATGCGTTGTAGACGTCTTCCCGGTCATCTTCGGTATCAATGGGGATTTTTCTCCCGTCGCGGATTTTGTCCATGTAGGGGTTATTATCGCTTACATCAAGAACGGCCCGCGAGAGAACTTCGAAATCAAAGGAGAGCCATCGGGATGCCTGCAGACGCGTGCCTGCGCCGATTCCGATAAACGCTGTCTCCGGTTCGTGGTCTGTTGACCATCCGGTATCATATCCGGCAAAGAGGGTTGTATAGAATTTTCGGGTGCCTCCCTGATACTGAAACCAGAGATTTCCGTTGGTATCAAGAGCGACTGCGGGGTCGAGTACCCCGTCAAGGACGATATTGAGCAGGCCGAAACTGGCAAATGAATTGCTTCTGGCAATATTGACAAGACCGATCTGCATGCCATCAACTTCATTTGCGATGTTGAGTATCGACGCCTGAATGCCGTCAATTTTCGTTGCAGAGAAGTTCATGAAACCGGCAACCTGGGTGCCGCTGATATCGTTGGTCGCGACATTGGTGAACCCGGAAAGCTGTGTGCCGGAGAACGGTCCGTTCGCGACATTCAAAAAGCCGGCCGCCTGGACTCCCCTGAATTCATCTCCGGCAAAGTTCATGAATCCGGAAATCTGACCGCCTTTTACGGGACCTCCGTACGTCATGTTTGCAAAGTAAGTAACCTGGGCACCTTTGAATCCGCCCCGTGTCACATTGAACAGGGGAGAAATCTGGACACCTTCCATGTACCCGTCTATGAAACCGGCAAGTCCGCTCGCTTGAATTCCCCGGATATTCTGGTTTCTGGAAGAGAGCAATCCCAAAGAAACCTGTACGTTTTCATCGCTTCTACCTTTCGGGAAATTGACCGAAGGTATGATGCTGAACAGGAAGGGAGTCCATTCTTCGATGGCGGCAAATTCCTCAAGAGAATCCGAATCGCCGCGCGGCCGTCCGTAATACCGTGGGACTCCGAGGAACCGGGTTGCGCCCATCACAAAATGTTCGCCTTCCTTGAGGGTGACATTTGCCTGGCTTGTTGAAAGGTCTGTCACCAGGGTAATGGAATAACTGCCGTGCGGCAGCGCGAGCACGATTTCGGTTCCGGCAATCTTGTTCAGCTCCGAAACAAGAACCCCGTCTTTTGTTCTGACAAAGTAGCGCCCCTCCGCCTGGGAGGGAAAGACGATAACGCTGTCCGCGTTGGAAATATCGGTCAGAACGAGGTCTCCGGATCCAACCATCGTGATATTGAATGACGGGTGCTGGGGTCCGTATGAGCTGTCTTCTGTTTTTGACAGCGTATCGTTAAAAGCGTAGTGATACAGCTCATTCAGCGATACCTTGCGGTCTCCCGAGCTGTCCGCCGCACCGCGAAGCCCGGTAATAAGTGAATGGGTAAAGAATGATGCCTGAATGAGATCCGATTCCTGTGATGATTCCGTTTCCGAACTTGACGAAAGATACGCATGTCCTTTTACCTCGCTCGAATCGTCCATGAGAAAGGGCTGCTGGCGGGAACCGCCTTTTGCCCGGACAAAACTGCCGGAAAAACATGAATCGAGCATGACGACATGAACATCGGAAGGAACCCGCGATAGTGATTCCTTGAGTTCCGAGTAGGAAAATGTTTCATCTCCCATGAGCAGCGACGTTTCATCCGAATGCCCCGAATAGTAGAGAATGAACTCCGTTCTGCGCGCTTTCCCCTTGCGTTCACCGATTTTTTGGGAAAACAGGTCAAATGCCTCATGAATCTGCCTTCTCCCCGGGTCGGTGAGAACAAGGCTGTTCCGGTTATCAACTCCGCCGACTTCTTCGAGTGTTTGCGCGAGGCGTTTCGCGTCGCTGATTGCGTACCGGAGCTGTTCGCGATTTGCTCCGCCGTCATTTGCCGCAATGTAGAGGGCAAACCGTTCAACGGAAAGAGAATCGGTCATCTCTTCGGTCTGGGGATGGACCAGAAAACTTGAACCTGTCAGAAGCAGTAATACAAAGGCTATGAAATTTTTCATGTCTCTTCCTTACTTGTACAATACGATATCAGTGAGGGCCATATCGGACGGAATGAGTTCCGAAAGATCACGGGTAATAAAATTGTCCGAATGAATTGAAAGTTCTATCGATTCGAGTATCTTTTGCGCGCTGAATGATTCGGCTGAACTGATCATGACAAACCGTTCAAAGGAGGGCGCATCATCGAGCTGATAGGAGAAGGAAAGGGGAATTTCACCACCCGATTCGAGCAACGCGGAAAACGTTCCCCGTTCGGGATAATGCTGGGTAATGACTCCGTCTCCATCGATCGAGAAGATAAATCCCCACTTCTTGTCGGTAACCAGGTAACTGAGCTGCAACACATCGTTCTCAGAGACCCGTGCTCCCGTTTCCAGTTTTTCCACTCCTGATTCCGCTTTCCGGTACACATACATGTGGTTCGCATTGCCTTTTGGCCGCTCCTTGATGGAAACGGTATCCGTACCGGAAGAAATGACGGACGGGCGTTGTATTACTGCAACCAGTGTCAGTGTGACAACCAGACAGGCCGCCGCGGCGTATCCGGCGTACCGCATGGCGGACATTGCCGGGAAATGACGAACGTCTGCCTTTTTTCGTGCAGCAATTTTCCCGGAAACCGCCTGCTTCATGGCAGCGGCCGGGTATTTTTCCAGAATTTCCCGGTTTGACTGTTCCAGTTCTTTCAGACGGGCATGAACTGTCGGATCCGGTTCTGTCTTCTTTTCTCCGAGAAGCATCTGCTCCAGAATGATATCGGGTGTTCTCATGTTATTCCCTCGCTCGCGCTTGTGCTTTCTTTCTGAGGCCGGTCAGGCGTTTCCGGACTCCGGAAACGGAAAGACCGGTCTGGTCCGCGGTCTGCTCCAGCGTCAAACCGTCTACATAGTGAAGATACGCCATGTACCGGGTTGACTCGGGAACCTCCGAAAAGAGTTTTCCGAGAAACAGTTCGGATACAATCCGCTCCTCATGATCC
>CAZQEF010000270.1:0-3079 GCA_964592325.1 uncultured Treponema sp.
GAGATACGCCAGCAACTGCTCTTCCGCTTCCGGCAACTTGCCCGACTGAACAAGCTGTTCGGCAAGATCTATGCGGAAATCTATCTCTGCAGGATCGATTGAAAGTATTTTGGCAAAACACAATTCAGCTTCTTCGGTTTCACCCAGCTGGGCATGCATGCGGCCTTTCAGTCTGAGCATGGTAATGTTTTCGGGGACCAGTTTTTCGAGTGTCCTGAACACGGCCCGCCCTTCCGCATAGTCCTGTGTTTTTATGTAAAACCGTGCCAGATGTATGAGAATATCCGCATTTTCAGGATATTTTCCCTTGAGTGTCACAAGTTCTTCAAGCGCGCCCTCTGTATTTCCCTGCCGTTCATACAGCTGAACGAGGGCCAGTACAGCCTGCACATTTGAACTGTCCGTATTGATGGCTTTGCGATAATATCCCAGCGCCTCGTCGTCACGCCGGTTCCTTGCAGCAATGTATCCCATTTCCACCAGTGCCCGCGTTTCATTCGGATCAACGGCGAGAATGCGGCGAAGCGTTGCAACGCAGTTCGCCTCATCCTTCTGGTGCGAGTACAGCAGTGCCAGATCACGCAGGGCATCAAGCCAGCCCGGCTTGGTCTTGAGGGCAAGGGTATATTCGGTAATCGCCTCGTCCGGACGGTTGAGCGTTTCAAAGCTGTGCGCCATGTTGTAATGGATAAACGGATGATTGGGGTCGATCTGAAGTCCGCGGCGGTATGCCTGCAGGGCAAGGTCGTGCCTTCCGCTCAGCGCGTGGATACTTCCCAGATGATTATAGGCGAGGACATCGTCCGGCTTTTTATCAATAACCTCGCTGAAACACTGTGCGGCCTCGTCATACCGCCCCATCTGCTTATAGGTATTACCGAGGTTGTACAAAACGGTATCAATATCGTCGCCCGTTTGTCGCGCGTCCTTGAGCATGGCAATTGATTCGTCATACCGCCCGAGGCGCCGGTAGATAATGCCGATATTGTTGAGTATCTCGACATCTCCGTTTTTCATTCCGGCAAGCGTCTTATAGGTGGACAGTGCTTTTTCAAGGTCATCGGACCGGAGATACACAGTACCCAGCAGAGAAAGGGCTTCGAGGGAATCACCGTTCTGGCGAAGCAAATTCAGGAGTATTTTTTCCGCATAGGCAAAATCCCGGGCTACAAGCGCGGAATTTGCGCGTTCAAGCATAACTGATGTTTGATCTGCCATCAGGAATCTCCTCAGTGATTTCCGTTTCCGCCGGATCCATGGACTGCAAGCGGCCGGGCATGTACTTCCGCGGAAAGAGGTCCCTGGTGATCCTGACCAACCGAGTCATACGCGGAAACAGAGAAATAGTATACTACACCATTTTCCAGATTGTGTATCGTAATCGAACAGTTGTCTCCCGCATCACGGGGAGATCCTTCGGCGAGATACTCTCCTGGACGTCTCCCGAAATACACAAGATAACCGGCGGTATCATGATCCACGGAGGCTCCCCAGGAAAGGGTTACGGAGCGGTCTCCGGGTGTCGCCATGATCCTGACAGGCGGCCAGGGCGGCTCATTGTCACGGTAATGCAGCGATATCGATGAAAGGACTGGCGTCGAAGACGCGGTTCCGTCCGTGTACAGTTCGGCTGCGACCTGGAAATACCGTCCGCTGACTCCGGTAATCTTTTCTCCCGGAGATACCGGTATCCAGGCAGGACTGGTATCAGTCCATTGGTAAAAGTTTTCGCCGGCGCGGACAAAAAAAGAGGCTCCGGTCTCGGGCGGCCGGCTCAGTTCAACGGTCAGGGAATCGAGGACGGAAGCCTCGGTTCCCGAATCCAGCGGATTTGAAACGAACCGTCCTCCGGCCGCGGGATAACGGGACAAAATATCGTTCCTCCGGTCCAGCGTTACCGGATCCGCCGCACCCCGGGTAATCCTGAATTCGTCGAGCAGCCCTGAATACCGGGGGGCCAGTTCAATCTCCGATACGGCCCCCAATACCGCGGGGTATACGTCGCCCGATTCACTGCTCCCGGCAGTCATGAATCTGAGATCCTCGGTCAAACCGTTGAGCCGGTATTCCAGCAGACCGGTTTGCGCGTCATAGGATAACTCATGATGTGTCCATTCTCCGGGAACAAGATTCCTCCGGCCGGAAAGTACAACATCAAGCGGTTCACCGCCGAATGTACTCCAGATATTGGAGAAAGACCATTCGATATGATTTTTCATGATTATTGACCGGATATACTGATACAGCGGCCGTCCCGATCCGGTGAGTGAAGAGCGCCACTGGAACAGAATGCTTCCATTCTCTGTTACCGCAGGATACAGCCAGAACGAAATGGTAAAGGATCCTGTTGATCCCGGGGACCCGAACAGACTGCCGGGTTTTCCCCGCAGGGTGAGCCCCGCACTGTCCGTGTTGCACAACGCTGCTCCCCCATGTCGCGCCTGGCGGGGCCCGGCGGACCTGAGCTCATTTGCAAGGACCGCATACCATCCGCTTTCATCCACGAATTCGGTGCGGTCAAACGAGACATACAGATCATCTGCCGGCACAGGAGCAGACGAGTCAAGAACCACAGCCGGCCGGCCAAGCCGTCCGGGTGCACGCGAAATTCCGTGTTCCCGGGAAAATGCCGGCCATCCGGCCTTGCCGCCGAGGATAAGGGTTTTTCCTTCCGCAAAACCGGAAAAAACCATCACAGCGAGAAAAATTGCAATACAAACGGTCGTTTTACTACTTTGCATATCAGTACTTATCAGAATATCGGCAGAATGATATGATAAATCCAATGAAAGCGCAGGCCGAAATCCGGAAAAAGCTCCACGACAGCGCCTTATCAGCACCGAAACAAAGCGGTGTATACCTCTGGAAGGATGAAAACGGCGAAATTCTGTACGTCGGTAAGGCAAAATCGCTGAAAAACCGGCTTTTGTCATATTTCTCCTCCAACCGTGACGTGAAAACCGCCATTCTTGTTTCCCGGGCCCAATCACTGGACTATATCACCTGCGACAATGAATATGAAGCGCTTCTGCTTGAAAACACGCTCATCAAACAGCACAGTCCGCGCTACAACATCAAT
>CAZQEF010000271.1:0-2098 GCA_964592325.1 uncultured Treponema sp.
TTGAGCAAAAAGGTATACATATCCTACGACATATCAAATCTCAGAACCAGAATATCCGTCCGGGATGACGGGGAAGGGTTCGACTGGCGCAAACGGCTTGAGGGGGAACTGACCGCCGGCCTTCACGGCATGGGCATCAAACTGGCCGAATCGTTTGTATCATCGGTTTCGTACAATACCAAAGGCAATGAAGCATCATTTGAAATCGCGAATCAGCGCGACTCGACCAACTCCATTCCGGTTATCATGCAGGAGCAGCAGGTTCTCAATTTCGAGCACAAGCAGATTGTGTGCCGTGAAAATGAATTGTCAAATGATCTGTACTATATTCGTTCCGGAAAATACGCCGTCTACGTACAGCGCAAGCTGGTTTCGGTGCTCACAACCAACGACATATTCATTGGCGAAATGTCCTTCCTGCTCAATGACCGCCGGGCGGCGACCATCATGTCAATCGGTTCGGGATCCCTGGTAAAGATTCCCAAGATCGAGTTTATCAGCCTTATACGCGAGCATCCCCATTACGGCATTTTCCTGTCACGTCTGCTGGCCCAGCGTCTTGCGCGCCAGTCATACCAGACCGTGCTCATCCAGGATGAATTGAGCCGCATTAAAAAGGAACTCGGCAACATAAAATCCGCAGGAATGTAAGATGCACCCGGTTGCATCCGTTATTCGACAAAATGGAACCAGTCCGAACACGGTGTTTGTGTTTCCTTCTGAAATCGCATCCCGACTCTGGCTGGAAGCGTCGCTGGACATCCTTGGCGTACAGAGTCTCGCGGCAGATCGTTTTATCGCGTGGGACCGCTTCAAGGAAACTGCCATACAGACCATGGTTGCCGGCAGACAGCCGGTTTCCGGCCGGGTGAGAAAACTGTACGCCCTTTCAATTGCAAAACGGAATGCAGAATCCAGCCAGCCTTTTTTCTCGGAACTGATACCGCAATCATACGCACAATCAGGAAACATCTTCGCTTCCTGGATTTCCTCCATTCTGCCGTCCCTGGCCATGTGGGAACGGCGGTGCGGCCAGACGACTCCGGCCGACCGGGAAGGCTGCGACCTGGCCCTGCTCAAAAAGGACTATTCCGCGTTTCTGGAATCCCGCAAGCTCTTTGAACCGGCCTGGCAAAAACCGCCGCTCAGGGACACCGGCAGACACTACATCCTCTTTTTCCCGGAAGCAATCGAAGATTTTCGTGAATACCGCGAGCTGGTCGATTCCGCACCATTCATGGAAACGGTTACCGTTGAACAGGCGCTCACACTCGCCCCGGATCGGGAAGAACCACAAGTCTCCCAGTTTGGCACCACACGGGAGGAATTGAGAACCCTTGCGCTGGAGCTGGAAGACCTTCTTGCGGCCGGCGTATCACCGGAAGAGATTGCAGTGAGCGTTCCCGAACTCGACGCCCTGTTCCCCTATCTCTCACGGGAGCTTGAACTCCGCGACATCCCCTTCGATCTTCGCGCCGGGTCACAGCTTACCGGCCACCCGGCAGGAAGGCTCTTTCCCCTCATCAGGGAATGCGCGTCAACCGGCTTTTCCTTTGCCGCGGTCAAGGCGCTCATGCTGGATCGGCTTGTCCCCTGGAAAGAACGGGCAATGGCGGAACGCCTCGTATCATTCGGCATCGAAAACCACTGCCTTACTTCCTGGACAGAAAACGGCAAACCACTTGACGTGTGGATGAAAGCCTTTTCCGCATCGAGCTCGGGCAGTACGGCGGGATTAAAATCCTGGTATACCCGGCTTCGGAAACAGATATCCGCCATGACCGGCGCGACATGCTTTTCCGAACTCCGCCGGCAATATTTCGTGTTCCGGAACACGTTTCTCGACATGGAAGTCCTTGATCCCGCCGAAGACGCCGTTCTTGGCCGCTGCCTCGACGAACTGGGAAACCTCGTCGCTCTTGAAGATCTGTACCCGGAAATCATGCCGGATAATCCCTGGAGCTTCTTCCTTTCGATACTGGACGACACCATATATGTGCATCAGCGTACCCATGGGGGTATCGCGATCTTTCCCTGGCGGGTTGCGGCAGGAACTCCATTCCCCCATCATTATGTACTTGACGCAAGCCAGGACCAC
>CAZQEF010000271.1:2108-3076 GCA_964592325.1 uncultured Treponema sp.
GTCCTTCCTGCGCCATGACAGCCGGTCACGGCTCGGTCTTTCAGACACGGACGTTTCCGCGGCATTCTTTGGCATGTACCGCCTTTCAGGAGCCCATTTTTCCGTTTCTGAACACAGTTTTTCCGGCTATTGCACCGCGCACGGATATTTTGAACCGCGCCGGGGCGCAGACCGGACAAGAGATGATCCTTTCCGGCAGGAAACCGCCTTTTTTGCAGATCCTACACAGCTTCCCGCCCGCCGCTATCCGGTTCAGGCAGACGGATTGTCCCAATGGCAGAAACGACGGAACCGGGAACGGTTCTCGTTCCTCGAAAATCCCTTTTCCGGCAAACCGGAAACACTTTTACGGCAGCTTGAAGACAAAACCATACGTGACGGCGCCGTCATCATAAACCAGACAGATCTTGGCCGTTTTGCATACTGCAATGCACGCTGGTTCCTCGGTAAGATTCTGGCTCTTACCAGTCAGGAACGCGACGCATCCATGATAAACGAGCGCAACATGGGACTCATCATTCATCAGGCGTTGCGCGAAGTATATGAGCATATCCGCGACGAAGACAAACAGTTTCTCTCTTCCCGCCGGGAACAGTATTACCGGTGGGCTGAAGACGCGGCCCTGCATGCCACGGCGCATAGCGCCGAATTCAAGGGACCCATTGCCGAACCCTTAATCACCCTTCTCTCCCGCAAGGTATCTGATGCCGTCAGGCTTGTTATCGATCTTGATGCCCGTCTCCTGGATTCCTTTACGCCGGTGATTCTGGAAGGGAAACTTGAACTCCGCCGGGAAAACAAGCTCTTTATCGGTACAATCGACCGAATTTCCCGAAATCCGACAGACGGGAACCTCGTTCTCATTGACTACAAAAGCGGCAATGTCGCGAAACCCGGAGATTACAAACCACAGCCGGAAGACGCCGCAATCGAAGAACAGTCGCTCGGCGATTACCAGATGCCCATGT
>CAZQEF010000272.1:0-3066 GCA_964592325.1 uncultured Treponema sp.
GACGCATTCCCGGCGGGTTCGACACGGGGAACAACGCAAATGAACCCGGACAGAAACGCCGGACAGATACCTTTTATCGATCTGCAAATACGGGATCCCGAATCGAACCGGGAGGTCGCTTTTTCGGTACAGCTGCTCATCCTGCTTACACTGCTTTCGCTTGCGCCAAGTCTGCTGATATTGACAACAAGCTTTCTCAGAATTTCAATTGTCATGGATTTTGTCAAAAGGGCGCTTTCGCTCCAGCAGGTGCCGCCAACGCAGGTTCTCAATGGCATTGCTCTTTTTCTCACCCTTTTTATCATGTGGCCGACTTTTACCGCAGTATATGAGAACGCGTTCCGTCCGCTCGCAGACGGAGAGATGACCGTTTCACAGGCATATGCAGAAGCGGAAGGACCCATACGAATGTTCATGTACCGGCAAATGTCCGCAGATACGTCTTCTATAGCAACATTCATGGCAATTGCAAAACTTGATAAACCCCGTACCCTGGCAGACGTACCGACCCGTGTTCTGGTGCCGGCATTTATTCTCCACGAACTTACGGTTGCCTTTAAAATAGGCATTCTGCTTTATATTCCTTTCATTGTAATAGACATGGTTGTTGCGAGCATTCTCATGTCCATGGGTATGATCATGCTCCCGCCGGTACAGATATCGATGCCGTTCAAGCTTATTTTATTCGTGCTTGTTGACGGCTGGGGCCTGTTGACGCAACAACTGTTCAATTCTTTTCTCTAGGAGGTATTCATGACGCTGGGTTCGGTTATTGCGCTCATGCGCGGCGGCATTTTTCAGATTCTCAGTCTCGCGGCGCCAGTGCTTGTTTCGGCGCTCATTGTCGGTCTTGTTGTTGCGATTTTTCAGGCAACTACCTCAATTCAGGAACAAACGCTGACTTTTGTACCAAAGATAATGACCATCCTGGCAATGATTGCCCTTCTTGGCGGATGGATGTTCGCTTCATTGCAGGATTACACCATCACGTTATTCAACATGATTCCACAGATGGTTCGCTAACACGGTATGGGTTCCCTTGATACGATAGTACAACAGGCCCCCTATTTCTTTCTCGTGGCGGTGCGGATTTTTGCCATGATTTCAACGACACCGCTGTTGTCAATCCGTTCGGTTTCAAGGATCGCCAAAATTGCGCTTGCGGGCGCAACTGCCTATCTGGTTCTTCCGTACGCCTACGCAGCGGGTTGGGATGTGCCGCCGTTCAGCCTGCATTTTGTGCTTCTTGTTGTCGGTGAAGGGTTAATCGGTATCATTACCGGTTTTTTTATCAGCATGCTTTTTTCCGTATTCAGCTCTGCCGGACAGTTTTTTTCCTTTCAGATGGGTTTCGGCGCATCGTCAGTTTTCGACGCGCTTGCCCAGGTTGAAAACCCGCTCATGGGACAATACCTCAATCTTATCGCCATGCTTATCTTCCTGCAGATACGGGGATTCCAGATGCTGTTTATAGGCGGAGTCATGCGGAGTTTTGAAGCTCTCAATTGCTTTGTGCTCATCGCTCACCAGGACATGTTCGTTTCCTTTTTCCTGAAAGGGCTTACCACGCTTTTTCTCAATGCGATGGTGATTGCCTTTCCCATTTTCGGCACGCTTATACTGATACATGTATGTATGGGACTTCTTTCAAAAGCAGCTCCGCAAATGAATCTGCTTTCGGAGGGATTCCCCATAACCATCCTTACCAGTTTTTTCCTTCTGGTAATGGCGCTTCCCTTTATGGCGAATGTTTTCATCTCGATCATGCAACAGGGTTTCGCGACACTGCAGCAGCTGTTGGCAGATGCGGGGGGAGGCATACCATAATGTCCGTGAACACGATACCGGCTGATTATGAGTGGTGGATTGATCTGCAATGGTTCGCCGCAGAAGATGAAGGCAGAACCGAGGATCCGACCGAGTATAAACTGCGCAAGGCGCGGGAAGAAGGTCGTGTCGCAAAAAGCCAGGAACTCAACGGAAGTCTTGTGCTGCTTGTTCCGGCGCTGGTGCTGATCGCGCTTGCTCCGGGAATGCTCGATACCTGTACCGAGATGATCCGTTTTTATCTGCTCCGTTCCACAACCACGGCCGTTAACGATCCGGTGCTTGTCCAGGCGTTCATACACTATTTTGTCAAACTTGTCGCTCCCATTGCCGCAGCGGCTGTCGCGGCCGGTATTGTGTCGAATCTGGTTCAGAACGGCGGGTTCATTTTCAGCACAAAACCGATTTCAATAAAAATGAGCAAAATAGCGCCCAATTTCCCGAAATACTTCAAACGGGTTCTCCTGTCTTCCGAAGGACTGTTTAATCTTGCGAAATCACTTCTCAAGGTCGGTGTTATTGCGTTTGTCGCCTATCTGACCATACGGGGAGAAGTTCCGCGGCTTGTTTCCATGCTTTCGACGAGTTTATGGCAGGGTATCGGTTTTGTTGCGTCTCTTGCCGCGCGAATCATTTTGATATCTTCAATGATTTTTATTGCCATTTCTGTTCCCGATTATGTGTTTCAGCGCAGACAGTTTATTGAATCCCTGAAGATGACGCGACAGGAAGTCAAGGAAGAATACAAGCAGATGGAAGGGGACCCGCTTGTAAAAAGCCGTCTCCGGCAGCGGATGCGCGAACTTTTAAGCCAGAACATGATGGTAAATGTGCCCAAAGCCGATGTTGTCATTACCAACCCGACGCACTTCGCCATTGCCATGCAGTGGGACCGTTCCACCATGCGTGCTCCCATGCTGACCGCGAAAGGCGCCGATTTGCAGGCGCAGCGGATTAAGGAAATTGCACGGGAAAATGAAGTACCCATAGTGGAAAACAAGCCGCTGGCCCGTGCGCTCTATGCGGAAGTGGAAATTGGTGATATGATACCGGATGAATACTATCAAGCCCTCGCGGTAATTTTGGCAAAAGTCTATGCGCTTGACTCTCGCAAGCAGCGTATTCTCAAGGAATTGTAACATACACTATGGCTGAGAAGGGAATATCAGTACAAAAAAGCGACCTCTTTGTTGCAGCCGGCGTGGTCACTGTCGTGCTCATGCTCATCATTCCGCTTCC
>CAZQEF010000273.1:0-2288 GCA_964592325.1 uncultured Treponema sp.
GGTTCCGCAAATACCGTTGTCGATGTTCGGGCGACCGGAAAAGCAATAGAGAAAATGAAAGATGATGATGTCGTTGTGCAGTTTGACAATGTAGCCATTACAAAAAAAGCATACGTCAACACGAAATCCGAAATTGAGCTTGTGGTGGATGATCTGAATAAAATCACTCTTGACCGTGATTATACCCGCTGGCTTGCCTACACTTCAGATGAATACCGCAGCGTTTTTTCCGGCAGGGAGGTACTGGACCAGGTCTCTGCAAGCCTTCCCACCAAGGGAATACGGCTTCGCTCCCTCCAGGACTATTTCAACTACGTCTTTGTGCCGTCCCGTCAGAACATGCGCGTTGATGATATCCAGTTTGTTACTCCGACACGGGTATATGTAATCATGGAAATATCGCCGTCTTCACCAGCTGCAATATACATACTCGAGAAAACGGCAGAAGGATGGAAACTGGTACCAAAAAACAGCTGAAACTATGGTATACTTGACTTTAGCGACAAAATACCGAATTATTAGGTACATATTTTGACAATTTTGATAAATCTGACCAGGGAGGTCGTTTCTATGCGCGTTAAACCGTTTATTATTACCGTCATGCTGTGCGTATTCACCTGTACGGGGCTTTTTGCCCAACAGGATGGAGAGGCAAAGCAGAAAGAAGATTCACAGCAGACTGATTCCATCATGACTGTTGAGGAAGCGTATCTCAGTTCGGTTGAAGGAGTAATCATAAAAGAACTTTCCCAGGCCGAGGGTCGTGATGCAAAGTTCGTATCCCTTCAGTATATTGAAAACGCCATTGAATCCGGACGTGTAACCGAAGATATGCAGGTTGCCCTTGATTCCCTCGCCAAAGAAGGTATCGGGTCGGTTATCCGTGAAGAAGGACGAACCCTGAATAATTTCCCCGACATCCGTCTCCGGGCATGCCAGCTCCTTGGCCGCATGGGAACAGTCGAAGCCAAAGACACGCTTGTTGCCGTCATGTTTTCCGACAATGAGCCGAGCGTTATTTCCGCAGCGGTTAAATCTCTCGGTGATCTCGGATACAATGATGAAGACGAAGTAGTCGAGATGATCAACTGGGTAACCCGAAAATTCGATATCATCCTTCCTACCAGTTCACTCGCACTTGAAATACTCAATGCCTACGAAAAACTTGCACCCAAGGTCGAAGACAAATCAGGCATGATCGAATCAATTATCCGTATCGCCGGAAACTACAACTATGTAACTCCGGTCCGGAACCGGGCGTATGAGGTCCTTAAATCGGTCAGCGGGAACGGATCAGGGAAATAGCCGCAAACAAGCATAAGCCAAAAAAAACCCGGCCTTTCGACCGGGTTTTTTTTTGGAAGATGCGGGATTCGAACCCACCGCCTTTGCCTCCGGAGGGCAACGCTCTATCCAAATGAGCTAATCTTCCGTACCGGCAACATTACACCGTAATTTCGCATTCTTGTCAACAAACGGAGGGAAAATTGGAACCAATCATTCTTGCATCCACATCACAACGGCGTCAAGATATACTTCGCTCGCTTGGAATTCCCTTCACGGTCATGGCTCCTGCATGGAAAGAGCCGCTGACCGCCGAAGGCGATCCTGCTGACATTACCGAGCTGTATTCCATGAAAAAAGTTGAATCAATCATACGTATGGAACTGGATTTGAGTGTTCCCTGGGTTCTTGGCGCCGATACCATTGTTTCCCAAAACGGACGTCTTTTCGGAAAACCCGCTTCCAGGGAAGAGGCGGAAGAGATGATACGCACATTTTCGGGAACAACCCATTCGGTTGTAACATCCATCAGCCTTTTTGACTCCACTACCAATTTCATAACTTCACGGACCTGCGAAAGCGCCGTGTCATTCATACATCTCTCCGATGAAGAAATAACCGGGTATCTTGATACCGCTGAATGGCAGGGAGTTGCGGGAGCGTACCGCATCCAGGGCCGGGCAGCATTCTTCATTGACCGTATCGAAGGATCATGGAGCAGCATTGTAGGCTTGCCAATACATTCATTATATGGCATACTTCGCGAGCACGGCTACCGTTTCACACAGTAACCGGCAATATTTTCCGGTGCCCTTCGGCACCGAGACACAGAGAAGGAGCAGGAATACCGGATACGGTACCCCTGCAAAGGAGAACACTCATGGCAGTAGTAACCATGAAAAGTCTGCTTGAATCCGGTGTGCATTTCGGACATCAGGTCAAGCGCTGGGATCCCCGCATGAAGAAATTCATCTTCGCGGAGCGGAACGGGATCCATATCATCG
>CAZQEF010000273.1:2298-3064 GCA_964592325.1 uncultured Treponema sp.
CATCGATCTTCAGAAAACAATTCTTTCGATCAAAGAAGCCTATGAAGCCGTTCGCAAGACAGCAGCTTCCGGCAAGGGTGTCCTGTTCGTAGGAACAAAAAAACAGGCACAGCAAACAATCGCAAAAGAAGCTGAACGTTGCGGCATGTTCTATGTGAACAACCGCTGGCTCGGCGGAATGCTTACCAATTTCAGCACCATCAAGAAAAGCCTCCTCCGTCTCAAGAAAATCGAAAAAATGGAAATTGACGGAACCTTTGAAAGCCTGACCAAGAAAGAAATTGCCGGTCTCCAGAAGGAAAAGGCAAAACTTGAAAAAAATCTTGGCGGAATCAAGGAAATGAAGGAGCTTCCCGGAATCATCTTCATTATTGATACCCGCAAGGAAGGCATTGCCGTTGCAGAAGCGCACCGCATGGGCATCCCCATAGTTGCCGTAGTCGATACCAACTGTAATCCCGAAGGCATTGATTACCCCATTCCCGGAAATGATGACGCCATTCGTGCAATATCACTTTTTACCCAGATCATTGCCAACGCTGTAGTTGAAGCAGACAATGAAAATGGTCTGAAAATAATCGAAAACCTCCAGGATGATGATGAAGAAACCGAAATTGCAGGTTCTGTCGAACCCAATGAAGAAGTAATTGAAGATTACAGTAATTATACGCCCACCGAAAGTGATACTGACGACAAGGACGATGAAAGCGAACCTGGTGAAGAGCTGGTGGACGAAGAAAAACTGTACGAAGACAAATAAGGAGAT
>CAZQEF010000274.1:0-3063 GCA_964592325.1 uncultured Treponema sp.
CGATCATGGGTATTATCACCATGGCGGCCAGTTACAACACCCAGCTTACCATTTGTGCCGACGGGACGGACGAGAAAGAAGCCGTTGAGGCGCTCAACCTCCTGTTCGAGAACAAATTCGAGGAAGATTGACCCGTTTATACCGTACGAACATTCCGGTAGTGTACCGTATTCCGTTTCTCGGTTTTTTATTTGTGCTTGTTTTGGGTGCTTCGTTTCTGCTGGCAGAGGGGAGCATTGCGGGATTGTTCTCCGCGACGCTTTTTTCTTCCCCGCGGGGATTTCTTCTGCTCGTCGTCGCGCCGCTTTCCCTCATCCTCTTCCTCTGCTTCTTTTTCTACAGCTTTGTTTCCCATGTCATGCACTCTGACCGTTCCAGCCGTTTTGGCATGCGCCTGTTTCTTCTTCTTGCCGTGATGATAACGGTTGTCGCGCTTTCCATAACGGGCATTGCCGGAAGGTTTACCGGTATTGCCGTTTCAAACTGGTTTGACGGCAACGTTCCGGCCGCTCTCCGGTCCGCACGCGACATATCGGACATGTACCAACGTGAACGGGAACTGGCCATAGAACGGGTCGCCTTCCGCTTCCTGAATGGTCTTTCCATTGTGAACCAGCGTGCCATGCGGCGGGACTGGATGGAGGAAATTCGGGTTGTTGATTCGTATGCCGTTGCCTGCCAGGTATATCGTGTCGATGTTGAAGGGGAGTCCTCCGGGTATGAAGCGGTCATAGAAACAGGGGATATGGATTACTTCCTTCCACGCGATGAGTTGTATGCCGTACGGGACGGGTTTTTCTCCCGTTCCCCGGAAGACTCCGTTTTTCGCTACGGCAAGCTGGTACGCTACAGTAATGAAACGTATGTATGCGTCTATTCATCACTTATTCCGATGCAGTTTTTCGGGAAAGATGCCCTTATTCGGGAAGTCCATGCCGAGTCACGGGCGATGGATGCCCTGGAAAGGATCATG
The DNA here is from genome assembly GCA_964592325.1 of uncultured Treponema sp. GTDB lineage: Bacteria > Spirochaetota > Spirochaetia > Treponematales > Treponemataceae > Teretinema. Next base: position 974 of record CAZQEF010000274.1, read on the forward strand.
CCCTATCTTGGACTGTGGATATTCTTCATGTTCTGTATGCCGTCTGTCATGATGGCGATTCTGCTGGGCTATGCGATCATACTGCATTTCATCAAACCGGTCCTGGCTGCTGAAACGGTTGCCTCCCTCCTCGCGGAAGGCAAGGCTCCGTATCTGCTGGTTCCCGGCTCCGGCGATGAGACTGCCGCTCTCGCGGAACACCTGAACCATCTGGCAGAAAAGATGGAGGATGGTGAAAAGCGGGGCGACAAAAACCCCTCCTTACGGGTATAATACCGGGGAAGGAACTGTATATGGCAACACCAGCTCCCGTCTGGCTGTTTACCGGTCCCGAGATCGGGGAACGCAACACGGCGGTTGATCAACTCAAGGACCAGGCGCGAAAGGCCCATGGCGATCCTGAAATGCATACCCTCTATGCGGGAGACACACCGCCGGGAACAGTTGTTTCCCTGTTGCAGAACGGCGCACTGTTTTCTTCCGCGCGGTTTGTGGTTCTCCGGAATGCCGAGCTTCTCAAAAAGAAGGACGATGTCTCGCTGATTGTCTCATGGGCTGCCGAAGCGGCCGGACGGGATGATGTATATCTTGTGCTGGTTTCCGACGAAATCGGTATCGACAAGAAAATAGAAGCCTGTGTCGCAAAGGACCGGAAACGCATATTCTGGGAGCTCTTTGAAGACAGGAAGGAACAGTGGATTACCGGATTTTTCCGCAAGGAAGGCTTTCGCGTGGAACCGGAGGCGGTATCGACCATCCTGGAGATGGTGGATAACAACACCGATGCCCTGAAAACCGCCTGCTCCCGTTTGGCACTCTTTTTCGAAAAGGATCACCTCATAACGGAAGACGACATACTATCATATCTTTCACATACCCGGGAGGAGAACGCGTTTACTCTTTTTGACGCGCTCACCCGCAGCGATGCGGAAGGCGCCCTTGCCATCCTGGAAAAGATTTCCCTTTCAAAAGATTCTTCACCGGTTCAGGTTATCGCCGGTCTGACATACTGTTTCCGCCGGCTCGGCGACTGGCATCGGCTTGCCTCCAGCGGTGTTCGTGACGAGTTCGGGCTGAAGAAAGCCGGTTTCTCGGGGAAACGGGCGCTCACGCAATACCGCCGTGCGGCGGAAGTGTGGAATCCGTCCGCGGTTTCCCGGGTTCTGGCCATTCTTGCTGATACCGACAGTACCATGCGTTCGACAGGAACGGCCGTGCACCGCATCCTCATGGATACCGGTATTCTTGCCATCAGCAACGCCGGCAGGGTGCCTTCCGGCGCACACCGGCTCTAGGAGCGTTTCTTTCCGGTTCTGTCGTACTCCCAGATGACACCGGCTTTAATGATGGACTGTTTTTGGGTATTACCCCTGCGGTGCGCGTAATTCTGTATTATCAGGAAATCAACTTCGGCGTCGACTTTTACGGACGGCAGCAGCGGCCATACTCCCCGCAGGTTCAGCGCATGCGTGTATTTCCGGGTCGATCCGGTAATGCGTTTCAGTTCTCCCGGTCCTGCCCAGTAGTCATAATCAAAATATACGGGAATCTGTACCGGTACCGGTCCGGAGCCGTAGTCAATCATGACTTCCTCATTCCTTCCAAGATAGAGCGGTCCTTTTGATATCCAGGTATAGCCGAACTCGATCCGTCGTTCATCGCGGCCGAGCGCGGTAAGACGGATTCCGGCCTGGGTTACATCGTTTCCTTCCGGATGCCCGAGCGGAATATCAAGGCCGCTCCATCCGCCGGTCATGATCTGTCTCTGGTACATGGTCAGGTAGGGCTGCCAGCGGGCGTAGGTCCATTCGTCAACATGGCTGTACTCGATGTTCACCGTAAAGGTCCATCCCGGGGGAGAAACGGGCAATACCGCGGTGGCCCCGGCTTCCCATCCCCAGCAGTTCGGTTTTGACGCACTGCCTTCGGAAGGGGCCTTCATGTCGTCCATGATAAACTCGCCGTAGATGAGCAGACCCGGCAGGGGAACACTCCAGACATCGACAAGCATCATGACATTGGAAACCCCGGGAGAGTAGGTGTTGTGCCAGATCATGAGGGGCAGGAGGTTGGAAAAATCGGGCATTTTC
>CAZQEF010000275.1:0-3055 GCA_964592325.1 uncultured Treponema sp.
CGCCGCAGTCTCCAACCGTACAGGCGGGTGTTGCCGCCGCCACTCTGTAAAATCCATGTGTCATACGCTGAGCTCCTCATCGATCAGTGTATACAATTTTTCGCAAACTCGCTATACTTTTCCATCATGAACAAGGCACTAGAAACTCTGAAAACCCGCGGTTTTTTTCAACAGTGTACCGACCTCGACGGTCTCTCCCGGCTCATGGACGAGGGTCCGGTATCGTTCTATGTCGGTTTTGATCCCACCGGCTCAAGTCTTCATATCGGTCATATGCTTCCGGCCTTCGCGCTTCGCCATCTCCGCGATGCCGGTCATCGTCCGGTCGCGCTTATCGGCGGTGGAACCGCCCGCATCGGCGACCCGTCGGGCAAGACGGAAATGCGCAAAATGATCACCTATGATCAGATCGACGAAAACGCGAAAGCAATCGGCGCACAGCTTGACCGCTTTATCGGGTTTGACGGTAAAAATGCTTTGCTCGAAAACAACAAGAACTGGCTTGCCGACCTCAACTATATCGATTTTCTCCGTGATATCGGATCGCATTTTTCCGTAAACCGGATGCTTACCTTTGAAGCGTACAAGAAACGGATGGAAACCGGGCTCACCTTTGTGGAGTTCAACTATCAGCTGCTTCAGAGTTATGATTTCCTCCAGCTCAACGAGCGGCACGGCGTGCGTCTGCAGATCGGCGGTGACGATCAGTGGGGAAACATAGTGGCCGGAATAGAACTCGTGCGCCGCAAAAACGGCAACGAGGTGTACGGCTTGACCTTCCCGCTCATAACTACCTCGGACGGCAAAAAAATGGGAAAGACAGAGAAGGGCGCGCTCTTCCTGGATCCGGCCGTTACCACTCCCTACGACTTTTTCCAGTACTGGCGAAACGTAACCGACGCCGATGTTCGCCGTTTCATGCTTCTTTTCACGTTTTTGCCCGTTGACGAGATTGACGCGGTTGTGGAAAAAGACATCAATGCGGCCAAGGAATGTCTTGCCCACGAGGTTACTACCCTCATTCACGGCAAGGATGAAGCCGACAAGGCTCTTGCCGGCGCGAAGGCCGCTTTTGGCGGCGGAGGAAACCGTGAAGCCATGCCGACGGTGGAGCTCCCTGCCGCCCGTTTTGCCGACGGGATCGGAGTCATCGACCTCTTATTTGAAGCCGGTCTTGCAGCAACCAAGAGCGATGCCCGCCGTCTCGTGCAACAGGGCGGGGCCCGTGTTGCGGAAAACCAGATTACCGATATCAACGCCATGATCACAAATGATGTACTGGACGCTGAAGGTGAACTCGTACTTCGCGCCGGAAAAAAGAAGTTTGTAAGGGTAATTACCGGGTAACTGAAACCCGTCCACAGACTGGTTGGTTATTGCCCGGAAAAAAGAATCCTGAAGAATGCAACAATTGCACGCCAGATACGGACGAAAATATTCGGATTTTTGAGCCGTTCCAGGCGGGTGTAGGCGTCCATAAGTTCCCGGTCAGTGAAATTTGACCGTTGTGTGTTTTCTTCTATTTCCATTTCCAGTTCACTGATCTTGTCGGTGGTTTCAATAACATTCGCTGAAATCATGTGCCATCCAAGGCGGCGCGCAGCTTCCAGCCGTCTTCTTCCCGCGATGAGAACATTGTCACCGTTTACGGTAATGGGGTTCATGAGACCATAGCGTTTCATGCTGTTCATGAGTGATTCAATATCTTCAGGTTCTTCGCGGATTCTGTGCTTGATCCTGATGTTTTTGATTGGAATCTGCATGTTGCACCTCCATAACTAGTCAAGCAGAGGATTGAAAGCGGGTTGGCCGCTGTTCTCTTCTTCCTCGGGAGCTTCATCAAATTGTGATTCTGATATATCGCCGTCATCATTGTATTCCTCTTCGCCGGAGGAACCGGTGTTGCTGCTGGCAGTAAACCCGGATCGCTGGCTGGTTCGCGGTTCCGGATCAGTGAATACGTCGGGATCTATGGAGAGCGATGATGTATCTACCGTAATCGGGCGCTGGCCAACCGAGAAACTCTCGTTTTGCAAGCGGTCCATGGCAACACGTCTGAGGGAGTCATGGCGCTCATGATAGGTACAGTAACTTGTAGGTTGTGTTCCTTCAAGGTACTCGAGGGCGACTGTTCCCTCGTTACAGTATTCTGTGGGGAGAAGACCGGACTTTTTACAGACGGTAGCGGTAACCAGACCGTTCTGGGGGCGTACAAAGTCGCGGTAGGGCAGTTCTTTATGGATTTCATGCATAAAGTCGCCCCACGCAGGTCCTGCGAGAGTAGCACCGGTATTTTGCAGTCCAAGAGACATTCCCCGGCGGTCAAACCCGAACCAGAGGGCTGATGTATAATACGGCGTAAATCCGACAGTCCATGCGTCCGCCCAGTTCTGGGTTGTTCCGGTCTTTCCTGCTGACGGAATGGTAAACTGAGTTCCGTTTTTGTCCGCAAAAGTGAATTTGCGGCGGCCTTCGGCTGCCCAGCCCAGTGTTCCGGATGCGGTAGTATTCTGCAGAAGGGAGGTCATGATATAGGCATTCTGCGGAGAAATAATCTGTAATGCGCTTCCTTTCCGTTTTTGCGCAAGCCGGAGTTCGCGTTCGGGATCAAGAATGGTTTTTCCGTTACGATCTTCGACGGAACGGATGGCGATGGGTGTTACCTCCCGCCCCTCATTGGCAAAGGTACTGAATGCCCTGGCCATCTGCATCGGGGATACACTGATAACACCCAGTCCCAGGGAATACACCCGGGGAAAGACTTTTCGTATTTCTTCCCGGTCTGAATATCCGAGCAGAGCCGCAGCCCGGTTGATTGCCGCATCGAAACCGATTCCGTCCAGAATCCGCAATGACGGAACATTCATTGAATGTGCAAGTGCTTCCCAGAGCAGTACCGTTCCTTTCCATTCACCGCGGAAATTAAGGGGGGTATAGGGTACTCCTGATTCATTGAAAAAGACGACCGGTGTGTCGTTGATCATGGATCCCGCCGTGTATTTTCTGCTGTCAATCGCGGCGGAATAGTATAACGGTTTGAAGGTACTGCCGGGCT
>CAZQEF010000276.1:0-3006 GCA_964592325.1 uncultured Treponema sp.
TACGTAAAACGAAAATAGTCTGTTCTATGGGGCCTACTACCGAAAGTATCGATGTGATATGCGATCTTCTCCGTTCGGGCATGAATGTGGCCCGGTTCAATTTTTCCCACAGCGATCAGGACTACCATCTCGCCGGAATCCGACGGGTACGGGAAGCCTCGCGAATAACCGGTATTCCCTGCGCGCTTCTCCTTGATACCAAGGGACCTGAGATCCGTACCGGAATCATTCCGGATGACGGTGTACTCCGGATCCGCACCGGGGACCGCTACCTTTTTACCAACGATGACGGTCCGGTCATACCGGCATCGGAATCGGCTCCGGGGCGCATCCCGCTGAGCTGGAAGAAGCTTCCCGAAGAAATAGAACCGGATTGCCATATCCTCGTCGCGGACGGCCTTCTGGATTTCCTTGTCCTGGAAACAGACGGAGTATCAGCCATTTCCGCGGTCGCGCAGAATAACGGTTCATTCGGCAGCCGCAAGAATGTCAATGTTATCGGGATTCATCCCGATGTTCCCATACTCAGCGATCAGGACAAACGCGATATTGAATTCGGCATACAGCAGGGTATGGACTATATTGCGGCAAGTTTTGTCAGTTCAGCCGCGGATGTCGTATCCATTCTACGGTTCATGGAACCGTTCGACACTCCCATCCGTCTTATTGCCAAGATTGAAAACGAGGAAGGGCTCAACAATATCGAGGATATTATTGCCGTATCGGCAGGAGTCATGGTTGCCCGGGGTGACCTCGGAGTACAGCTCGAAACCGAGCGCATACCGCTTGCGCAAAAGAAGATAATCGCTGCCTGCAATGCCGCCGGAAAGCCGGTTATCACCGCTACCCAGATGCTGGATTCCATGATCGTCAATCCCCGCCCGACCCGGGCAGAGCTTACCGATGTGGCAAATGCCATTTTTGACGGCACCGACGCGGTCATGCTTTCCGGAGAAACAGCAAACGGAGCCTATCCGGTGGATGCGGTCAAAACTATGGCCAAAATAGCGCAAACAGTTGAGACTTCCAGTGAATACCGTGAAAAAATGCGCCAGTTTCATAATGCGCAGACAAAACGGACGACCATTGCGGAGACCATCGCGTTTTCCGCGTACCGGACGGCAACGGAAATTGATGCCGTGGCCCTGGTTACCCCCACGCTGAGCGGCAATACCGCCCGTCTGTTGAGCACGTTTCGCCCTGAGCAGCCGATAATCGCCGCAACGCCTTCGGAGACTGTGCTTCGCCAGCTCCAGCTCAACTGGGGCGTGTTTCCGCGTCTGGTTGGTGTGGTCGATGAATCGGAAACCATGATACAGAATTCGCTCCGCGCTGCACTCGATTCCGGCCAGTTGAAACAATCTGACAAGGTCGTCATGGTCGCCGGTCTTCCCATTGTCTCTCCCGTCATGGTAAATACCATCCGTGTTCTTTTTGTCGGTGAGGTAATCGGGCGCGGAGTGAATGCCGGAGGCGGATTGCCGGAACACTCATACCGTGAGACTGGCCGGGTGGTACGGGCTGAAACCGCCGATGAAGCCCTCTCGGTACTCCGGCAACGGGGAGGGGAAATCCTCGTGACACGGAACCTCGACATGAGCTTTGTGCCGCTTCTCCGGCTGGTAAACGGTCTTGTTATCGAACAGCCCACCGAACTTTCGAGCGAAATCCTTTCCATGATCAATCCGTCCCTCGTCTGGATTTCACAGGTTCCGCGGGCCATGAAGATTCTGGAACCGGGTTTGACCGTGACCCTGGACAGCCGGGAAAAGATCGTATATGAGGGAACCATATAGCAGGAACGGGTACTTTACACAGGTTTTTATATCTGGTACTATTGGATTCCATTATATGAAAAACAAGGGCTTTATCCCTTTTTGAGAAGGTAGGTTAATTATGTCCCGGAGATGTGAAATTTGCGGTAAGGGAACGATCAGTGGAAACAAGGTCAGCAAGGCCTATAATCACACCCGTCGTCAGTGGAAACCGAATATCGTGTCGGTAAAGACCGAACTCGGTGGAACAACCATGACCATCAAGATGTGCGCCCGCTGTCTCAGAAGCGGCTATGTCCAGAAAAAGGTATAACTGATCAGGTTTTACCCTGGATGGTAATGCGGAGCCCGTCATGTGCGGGCTCTATTTTTTTGCCCGGAGCGTTTTCGTGCAGCCAGGAACGGATCTGCTCGTTGGAAAAATCATGGCAAATGTGTGTAAGCCATGCCTGTTTTGCGCCGATCCGGTCTATCGCTTCAACAGCCTGGGGAAAATTGAAGTGAGTGGAATGCTCCCGGAGCCTGAGGGCGCCGATTACCAGGTTTTGTACACCATTAAGCAGACGATATGAATAGTCCGGAATGTAGTTGCAGTCAGTAATATAGGCCGTATCCCTGATTCTCCAGCCAAAAATCATGAGAGATCCGTGAAAAACCGGAACGGGCCGGAAAACAGTCCCCGAAATCGATATGACTTCCGGCGTACACACCGGATCCCGCGTTTTCCGCACGGTTACCGGATTAAGGCGGAAACGCGGTTTTCCGCCCTCCGCCGTGCTTTCCCGAAAGGCATAGGAAAAACGCGAGCGGATGTCCCGGATACAGGACTTTTCCGCCCAGACGGGCATGTCTTTCTTCCAGGTGAAAATACGCAAGTCATCCATTCCGTGAATGTGATCTGCATGTGAATGAGTAACAAGGACAGCGTCAAGGGAAGAGATTCCGGAACGGATTGCCTGAAGCCGGAACTCTGGTCCGGCGTCTATCAAGCAGGCTCCCCCGTTATCCATGCGTATGAGCGCGCTCGTGCGCATCCTGTTGTCTCTGGGATCCTGTGATGTGCAAACCGGGCAGGTGCAGCCGATTACCGGTACCCCGTGGCTGGTACCGGAACCGAGTATTTCAAGTTCCATGGTATTACGAATGATACTCATTGATGGGAGGGGGAGTCAAGGTTTTTTACTGCTATCAGAATTGTTGAAAACTCCTGCCCGAAAAGTCTGAAAACCTG
>CAZQEF010000277.1:0-2967 GCA_964592325.1 uncultured Treponema sp.
CAATTCAAAATTGTACGTGATGGGCGTTTATTTTGGAAGCGATATCCGGGTAAATGCTCACCGGATTGTCGCCCTTGAAGTATTCGAGTTTTGCAATGAGTATCCGTCGTACGGAATCGTCGACACGGGCTTTGAAGGCACGGTCTTCCTTCATCCGGCGCAGGGAATTCCACCAGAGCGGATCGGAAAAAGACGGGGTTGTGGACGATTCGACAATGTTGTTCCCCGCGGATATTGCCAGTTCAACCACGTGGGACACGGAACCGGCGTATTCTGTCGCGCCGTTCATCATGATGTCGTCTGTAATGATAAGCCCCTGAAATCCCATCTGATTCCTGAGCAGATCTTCGAGAAACCAGGATGAGAAGGTTGCCGGAGTTCTGCTTCCGGTGACGTCCGGAAAAGAAAGGTGTCCTGCCATGATTGCCGGTACTCCGGCTTCCACCAGATGTCTGAACGGAACCAGTTCCCGTTCACGGAGTGTTTTTTCGTCAATCCGGATTACCGGCATATTTCCGTGGCTGTCCAGACCGGTGTCCCCGTGTCCGGGATAGTGTTTTGCAGTCGTGAGTACGCCTGCAGCCCTGCTTCCGGCAACAAAAGCCGCTCCGAGAATACCAGCTCCCTCCGGATCCTCGCCAAAGGAACGGGTGCCGATAACGGTGGAATTATGGTCGGTATACAGATCAACGGTAGGCGCAAAATTGAGATTGATGCCGAGCGCGGCAAGTTCCCGGCTGATGTAGTAGCCGGAATACCAGGCATCGGCCGGTAGTCCGCTTGCGCCGATTGCAAGGTTTCCGGGAGTATCGGACGTCCGTCCCTTGACATGGCGGATCCACCCGCCTTCCTGGTCGGTGGCGACAAAAAGCGGTATGCCGAAACGGTTCCGCGAGGCCTTTTCCTGAAGCAGCGTTATGGCGTTGGCAACCTTGTACGTGTTGTCAGTATTCCAGCCGAATATTTTGATGCTGCCAAGCGAACGGTTTTCCACCCAGGAGACAACCAGCGGGGAAGGATCAAGTCCTGCCCACCCGAACATGAGCATTTGGGCAAGTTTTTCCTCATCCGTCATCTGCGAAAGAATGGAATCAGCAAGCTCGTGATTGGGGACCGGATCCCAGAAATCGGGTTCAGTGCCGCGCGCTGCGGCTGTGGATATGAATAATGCAGCTGTTGCAGGAACCGCAACGGCCAAAACGATGGCCATGAACGGCTTCTTTATGCTATTCCGCATTTCTGCTCGTCTATGCAGTTTGCCGCTGCGTGAGCAGCGATTGCACCGTCAGCCGCGGCGGTAATAATCTGCCGGAACGGTGTGGCCCGGATATCTCCCGCGGCAAAAAGTCCTTTGATTGAGGTTTGCATGTATTCGTCGGTTACGAGATAACCGTTTGCGTCCTTCTTTGCGAGGGCCGCCAGATCGGTTCTCGGTATCATGCCAATAAAAATGAACACCGCGTCGCAGGCAAGCGTTTCTGACTCTCCCGTTTGGGTGTTGTCCAGTTTGACGCCGGTTACCTTGTTCCCGTCACCGAGAATTTCCGTAACGACGGTATTAAAACGTGTGCGGATATGGGGATTCTTGATGGTCCGCTCGGCGATTGCCTTTTGAGCGCGGAATTCATCACGGCGGTGGATGATGGTGACCCGGTCGGTAACATGGGCAAGAAAACCGGCTTCGTCGCACGCGGCATCCCCGCCGCCGACCACGACTATGTGGCGGTTTTTGAAGAATGGCCCGTCGCAGGTAGCGCAGTAGGAAACACCCCTGCTGTAGTACTCCTCCTCGCCGGGGACGTCGAGGTGCCGGTGTTCCGCTCCGGTCGCGACGAGAACCGTACGCGCCTGGTAAGTAACCGGGTTCTCTTCGGGCGACTCCAGGGGAACCACAAACACGTTATCCTTTCGGCCCAGTCCGGTCACCCTGCCGTAGGCGAATTCCGCGCCGAACTGTTCAGCCTGTTTTTTCATGTTCCGGGCGAAATCGAACCCGTTGATAGGCTCAACAATGCCGGGGTAGTTTTCAAGCCGGTCGATAAGAACAGCCTGACCACCCTCGCTTTTCTCTTCTATAACAAGGGTTTTCAGGTTTGATCGTCCGGCATATTGCGCCGCCGAAAGCCCTGCGGGACCCGCGCCGATTATTATCATATCGTAAAGAGTTTCCATAGGTATAATGTACGGAGTGTTGCGCGGTTCAGTCAAGCCAGTAAATTTTGTCGGGGGCTTTTTCGTTCAGGTACATTCTCGGGTAGCGCCCTGAGTGCTCAACCCGCACATCATCGGGGAAATAGGTGCAGTGCAGGAACCAGACGACATCAAGGATGTCGGGAAAGGATTCAGACATGCTGTAGCGGTAGTAGAGTTCGGCATCCTCAAGCTCGGCGATCTTCACCGGGTCGCTTGTGGCATCCGGATCGATTGCGGCACGCAGCTGACTTCGCAAACCGCCATACCATGCGTGGGTAACGGACAGGAGATTCAGTTTTTTATCTTCATCCATGCGGTAGAGCTCGAAAAGACCGGCAACAGAGGGTACTTTGAGAGTAATTTCGTATTTATCCGCCTTTTTCAGCGGTGACCAGATCAGGGTATAGTAGGCTTCACCGTTCTTGACAGATGATGTAAGTACCGGATTCATTTCATTCATGTTGACCACCCGATAGTATGGTAGCGCATCATCGTGAGTTTGAACACCTGTTTTTCTCCGGGTGCCTTGCCAAAAGACGCGAGGTTTGGTATATTCAGCGGACTGATAACACTTGGCGCCGCCTTGAAACCTTCGGTTTCTTCGGGCGTCGATAGGAAAAGATAGTACGTATGTGCTATCGCACATGGCGCCGCCTCGAAACCTCCGGTTTCTTCGGGCGGCGTAAGGAAGCGATTTACTGAAATTGCTTCGCAATTTCGGCGCCGTACCCAAGCGGTAAGGGAGAGGTCTGCAAAACCTTTATGCAGCAGTTC
>CAZQEF010000278.1:0-2935 GCA_964592325.1 uncultured Treponema sp.
TGTTTCAGATTATACCCTGCATCATCAAACACAAAGACAATCGTACCTGCCGGCTCTACAGGCACCGGTTTTTCCGGAGGCGGCGCATGTACGGCAGCCGGTGGAGGAACAGGTGTTTCCTGCTGTGGCGGGAGCGGAGGCCGCTCCGTTGGCAACGAATCCGGTCCTTTCTCTCCCCTTTCGCCGGTTTGGCCGGATTGCGGTGAATCAGGAACGGCCGGGGATTCAACATGATTCGTTTCACCGACCCCCTGCGGAACGTCCGGCAAAACAAACAGGAACCTTCCGGCCAGCAACATGATTGAAACGCTGAAAATTACTGCAAGTATTATTATGTTAACCTGGGCAGATGAATAAGTCTTTCTGCGCGGGGACTTGCGTCCGGGCCTTCGTGTAGGAGCGGTTTTTTGTTTTTTAACCGGCAAAGAACGCCGCGGCCGTTTCCTGCTATCCATATACCTATGAAGATACGGACAACACGCCCCCGGTGTCAACCAAGGTACCGCCGCGGCTGTGGGAACCGTTTAGCTGTATATCATTTCCCGGAGTTCGTGTGAACGGGACTGCAGTTTTCTGAGAACCCGCAATTCAACCTGACGGATTGTTTCTGCGGAAACTCCGTACTGCTTGCCGATGGTCTTGAGCGTGGCGTTTTTTCCTTTGTCGTCAAGATTGTACCGCTGAATAATGATGTCCCGTTCGTTCTCCTTGAGGCTGTCGAGGATTTCGTAAATACACTCCCGGGTATACTGTTTCATGAAGAGGTCTTCCGGCGAATAGGTAGTATCCGGCAAAACATCCTTGAGTGAAAGAGAATCTTCTGCATCAAGCTGGAGATCCAGGCTGGAAACCGCGCCGGCACTGACAATTATCTCCGATACTTCCCGTTCGGGGATACACAGTTCCCGTGCAATTTCATCATTGGTCGGATACCGTGAAAGGCGCTGATACAATTCTGCAGATGTTTTTCTGATCCGGCCTGCAAGTTCTTCCTTGCGGAACGGCAACCGGATCATGCGGCGCTTGTTGGCAACCGCTCTTGTTATTGCCTGTTGAATCCACCAGCAGGCATAGGTTGAAAAACGCACATTATAGGAAAACTCGTATTTCTGCGCGGCAGTAATGAGTCCCATGTTCCCTTCCTGAATGATATCAAGCAACGGCATATCGGGAGCCGCATATTTCCTGCCGATAGTAACTACCAGACGCAGATTTGATTCTATAAGTTTTTTTCGGGCAGAGAGATCGCCCTCCTGAATTTTCTTTGACAGGGCAAGTTCTTCTTCGAAGTTCAATAACGGATACTTACGTATTTCCCGCAGATATTCTTTTAGTGAATCGTGATCGCTCATAATACCCCCACCATACATAAGCAAGAGGCATGCCAACTAACCAGTCGGTTTGTACACTGAGTGTATTTCTATATCCAACAAGGAGATTTTACTATCCTGTAAATTCTGGTGCTGTTTAACTGTATATTATTTTATACGTATCGATCGGATATGTGTATACTTTTCCGTCATTTCCCTGTATCTGAAAGGATTCATTGTCCGGACAAGAGACAATCCGGTCCGTCAACGCCGGAACCGAAAGGGGGAATTTTCCGCCCCCGCCAGGTAAATCCACGGCATATTGCGGGAGCGACAACCCTGAAAGCATGTTCCGCAGTCGAAGCCAGATATGCATACCCTCCCGAAGCGGAACACGGAAACTGGCAGTGCCCGGGGCGAGATCGCACTGGAACAGATATCCCGGTTTCACGCCGAGACACACGAGTTCATGGAAGAGCCCGGCAAGCAGTTCCGGGGAATCATTCACGCCGCGGAGCAATACGGTTTGCGACTGTTGCGGGATTCCCGCTATTCGCAAGGCGGCAATGCATTCCCGCTGGGCCGCTCCCAGTTCCGCCGGATGATTTATGTGCGGAATTACCCACAGCGGCTGCAAATCCGCAAGCTGGGCGACAAATTCGGGAGTAAACAATTCGGGGGCAAAGACCGGGGCGCGGGTACACAGGCGGATGAGCAGATCGGTGCGCGCTGCGCGCAAGTCCTGCAGGAAGGCGAACAGGGCATCCGGCGGAACCGTCAGCGGATCGCCGCCGGAGACGAGAATCTCCCGAACGGCAGGTGTCTTGACCAGATAGTCGATAATGGCCTTCTGTTCACTCTTATCCAGAAAGCCCCGGGAGCGCGCGGTAAAACTCTTGCGGAAACAATAGCGGCAGTGACCGAGACATTTCCCGGTCACGAGCGCGAGCACCCGGTTGGGATACTGATGTACAAGATACGGGGTTACGAGATAGTTCCCCTCCCCGAGCGGGTCGGGAGTTTCCTCCGGCGCGATAACCAGTTCACCGGCATCAGGCTCAATCTGCCGGATGAGTGCCTGCCGCGCGGGTCCGTCGGCTTCTTCCACGAGCCGGGCAAAGGCCGACGGCACCAGGCGGGGAAACTGCGGGACAGCCGTATCGGTCCGCCAGTCGGTATTGCTCATTCAGAAGCGTCTCCGAGCATGAGGTTCGCCATGACTGCGGCGTCTCCCGCGAGATAGTCGAGCACGCAGTATTCGTTGGGCTGATGGGCGGTTTCGTCCATGCGTGACCAGACAACGGCATGGTATCCCGCGTTTCGCAGATACGCGGCGACAGTTCCGCCTCCCACGCCTATGGGATGCGCGGCAATGCCGTATACGAGCTCTATGGCCCGTCCGAGCGCGACAACAACCGGAGCGTCCTGCGGTGTCGCTTTCGATTCGACCTGCTGGTCAATCCGCCAGCTGATGCTCACGCCGTAGCGTTCTTCAATCAGCTTTGCCTTGCGGGAAATCTGCTCCAGAACATCCGCGAGGGGATACCGGGGAAGGATGCGGCAGTCGAGGTAAAACACATCCTCTCCGGGGATGGTGTTCACGTTGGGAACATTCGCTTCCTTGC
>CAZQEF010000279.1:0-2915 GCA_964592325.1 uncultured Treponema sp.
GGACCGGAAGGCCTGAAACGATCAGTTGTCGTTACGGCTACATCGGATCAGACACCAATCGCGCGTATTCGCGGTGCCTATGTCGCCACGGCAATAGCAGAGTACTTCCGTGATCAGGGCAATGATGTCATGCTTATGTTTGATTCGGTTACCCGGTTTGCCAAAGCGCAGAGGGAAATTGGTCTTGCAATCGGTGAACCGCCGGCAACCCGCGGTTATACCCCCAGTGTTTTCGAACTGCTTCCGAAACTGCTGGAAAGAAGCGGTACATCGGATAAGGGAAGCATTACCGGATTTTATACCGTTCTGGTTGACGGTGATGACATGGATGAACCAATCTCGGATACCGTACGGGGAATTCTTGACGGGCACGTAGTGCTCAGCAGAAAACTTGCCCAGAGATATCATTATCCGGCAATTGATGTCCTTTCAAGCATTTCACGACTTGCAAACCGTGTTTCGGGAGCACGGAGCCGTGAAGCTGCGGCAAGGGTCAGAAGGATGATGGCTGTCTACGATGACGCTGAAGACATGATTTCGGTTGGAGCCTATCAAAAAGGGTCCAATGCGGCAATCGACGAAGCAATAGAACACCATCCACGGATCGAGAGCTTTCTCTGCCAGGAAATTGGGGATCCGGCGCCGATAAGCGGAACACTTGCACAACTTGCAACCGTTGCCGATATGGAGATACCTCCCGAAGAAGCTGATCACGCAGACCCGGTTCTGTCATATGATTCATGAAACGCTTCTCATTTCGGCTTGAAAAACTTCTGAAATATCGTGAGTTCCTCGAACGTGAAGCAGAAATAAATCTGGGCAGGGCCAATGCTGCACGCGACGCCATACAGCTGGAGCTTGATGAAACTGCCCGTAAACGGGTCAGGAGTGCAGCAGACCGCCGTCAGGGTCTGAGTGTGCCGGAACTTCTGGCCATTGAACATTATATTACCCGGCTGGATAATGACAGAGACACCCTGCTTGAGCGTCTGGTTATGGCAAATCTTGAAGTGGAAAAGGCTCGTGACAAATATATTCACGCAACCCGTGAACGACGCGTACTGTCAAAACTCCGCGAGAAAAAAAGCGATGAATGGAAAAAATACGTTTCGGAAGAAGAAGCTGCCATTCTCGATGATACTGCCAATTTCCGAAGTCACGAACAGCATTGAATGTTCAGTATTTGAAATCGCTGTTGCCTATGAATTCACGGATTATGGACTGTCCCGGAACATATGTTGAGGGAATGGGCGAGAAATTGTTCAGGAACATAAGCAACCGCGAAGCCTGGGAATATTCAACTTCATGGGGTTTGACCGCCCGGAGAAGAGGTTCGGCATATACCTTGAGTACGGCGAGTTCGTAATCAAGGGCGGTATTCAGTATTATGTCTGCTTTGTCCTGAAACGGGAAGATATGTTTCCGTTCGCCGCGTTGTACGCTTTCCCACATGTCAATGGTACCTGAAGCGCCCTTTCCCCGGAATTGTGCGTCACGGACGATACGACGGATCAGCCGGTTATCGGATGTCGGTATCCGGTTATGATCATCAAGATTCAGCTGGGTAAGCGCAGAAAGATATATTTTGAATTTTTTATCTGCATCAATAAGCGGTGTCATCTTGTCGTTGAGGGCGTGAATTCCTTCAAGGATGAGAATGGTTCGTTCCCGAAGCCTCAGTTTGCGTCCGGTGTAGCTCCGTTTTCCGGATTTGAAATCAAAAGAAGGAAGATTCACTTCATCGCCCTTGAAAAGGGATACGAGGATTTCATTGAGAAGTGGTACATCAAGCGCTTCAAGACATTCCAGATCCGGTTTGCCGTTTTCATCGAGCGGAGTACCATCTGCCCCGCGATAATAATCATCAATACTGATAACGTACGGTTCATATCCGAGAACCCGAAGCTGCATCGAGAGCTTTTTGCTCGTTGTTGTTTTCCCGGAAGAGGATGGTCCGGCAATAAGAACTACCCGCGCCGTCTTCTTCTCGGCTATACGATCAGCGATTTCAGCGATTTTCTTGTTTTGCAGTGTTTCAGTAATCTCGATAAAATCACGGGCCTTGTTGTGCTCTACAAGTTCGTTGAGCTGCCCCACTGATGAAACCCCGATAAGTTTTCCCCATTTCTTGCCGGCGCTCAAAACGGAAAAAAGCTGCGGGTTGTCTTCAAAATCGCACAGGAAATCCGGATGTGCCGTAGGAGGGAAGCGGAGCAAAAAACCTTCTCCAAAGGGTTTGAGCTCAAATACTGAAAGAAGTCCGGTGCTGTTCAGGAGAGGCTGGAAATACAGATCAGAATAATCATCAAGTGTGTTTATGAGAATTTTGGGTTTTGAAGTCTGGTGAAGGAGCCGGAGGGTATCGGGCTGATTCGCGTTCGAGAAAAGTTCGAGCGCTTCCTCATATGATACGTACCGGGTTGTAATGGGCATGTCTGCATCAATTATTTCGCGCATTGCTGTTTCAAGGCGTTCAAGGTCTATGATGCTGTTTTCCCCCCGGGATTCAAGGGTATAGTAATACCCGTAGCCGAGACTGTGACCTACAAGAAGCCGGAGATCGGGATACAGTTGTCGTGCGGCAGAAGCAAGCACCAGACAAAGGGTTCGCCGGCACACGTTTGATCCTTCAGTAGTTTCGTTGGTAACGGGTTCTACATGAGAACGGACATCAATGCTTCTGGTAAGTGAGAAGAGTTCATTGTTAACCCTGATGGCAACTACAGGATGTTTGCCAGAATCCAGAAAGGGAAGGAGATCCGAACCGGTGACCGGTTTGTCGAAGGTTCGAACGGAAGTATCAGGGAATGTAATTTCAACTGATGACATATGCCCTCCGTCAATGATGTACATTGCTGGTTACGGGACCGGAGGGACTCGAACCCCCTACCTACTGCTTAGAAGGCAGTTGCTCT
>CAZQEF010000280.1:0-2904 GCA_964592325.1 uncultured Treponema sp.
TTCAAGAAGAGTATCGCATAGTAAAAAAAATGTAAATATTCGCCAAAAAAAGCTGAAAATTTCAAAAACGGCAAAATAGTCCCAAAAAAGACAAATAAAGTAGATGATAAAATGAAATACACAGTAAAAAAAAGGGTTTACATCTACTTAGATAACTCCAAATGGTTATTTATGTGAAAAAAAAGGCAGAAAAAGCTGTAAAAATGTTTGAAATCAATTAAAAAATTGAAATTCAAAAAAACAAAAAAAAGTTCCCGGAGGTTTGTCCGGGAACCAGGTATATCATCTCAGTATTTTGACAGATAATTATCAATTTCCCATCGGGAAACCTGTGTTTTATAATCAATCCACTCGAGCTCTTTTGCTTCAATATATTTGGTAAAAACATGTTCGCCGAGTATTTGCCGTATTAGCGGGTCTTTCTTCATCTCACCGACAGCTTCCTGGAGGTTTTCCGGAAGCCGTTCAACTTTCTTGCGTCTCAGAGCGGTTTCACTCATGGCATAGATATTGCCGTCAACGGCAGGTGGTGGCTCGAGTTTTTCACGGATGCCTTCAAGCCCGGCGGCGAGAACGAGCGCAAGCGCGAGGTAGGGGTTTGCGGAAGGGTCCGGGCTCCGCAGTTCGATTCGGGTTGAAAGACCGTTTGCTGCAGGAACCCGGATAAGCGGGCTCCGGTTACAGGCAGACCAGGCAATGTACACCGGCGCTTCATATTCGGGAATGAGTCGTTTGTAGGAATTGACGAGGGGATTCGTAACCGCTGTAATACCCTTCATGTGTTTCATGATTCCTGCAATAAAACTGTACGCTTCCCGGGAGAGTTCTCCCGGATTGTCCGGAGCACCCGAAAACACGTTCACGCCGTCCCGGAACAGGGACATGTTGATGTGCATGCCGCTTCCGGCGATGCCGTATACCGGTTTCGGCATGAAGGTGGCATGAAGCCCATGGCGGTGGGCAATGGTTTTTACCGCGAGTTTGAAGGTCATCATGCGGTCTGCTGCCTCGAGGGCTTCGCAATACTTGAAATCGATTTCGTGCTGTCCGTGAGCGCATTCATGGTGGGACTGCTCAATTTCGAAGCCCATTTCCTCAAGGGTGAGTACCATATCCCGGCGGGCGTTCTCTCCGAGGTCGATGGGGCCCATATCAAAATAGCCGCCCTTGTCGAGCGTCTTCAGGGTTGGACCGCCCTCGGCGTCAGTATGGAAGAGGAAGAACTCCAGCTCCGGGCCCACGTTGAGGGTATAGCCCATGGCTGCGCAGTCGCCAAGAACATTCTTCAGAATCTGGCGCGGGGAGCCGGTAAAGGGTGTACCGTCGGGAGTGTATACATCGCAGATAAGGCGCGCGACACGGTTCGGACCCGGTCTCCAGGGAAACATGCAGAACGAGTTGAGATCGGGGTGGAGGACCATGTCAGATTCTTCAATACGGACAAATCCCTCTATGGATGAACCGTCGAACATGCATTTGTTGTCGAGCGCTTTTTCCAGCTGGGATGTGGTAATGGCAACATTTTTCAGGGTACCGAAGATATCGGTAAACTGTAACCGTATAAACCTGACATCATTTTGGGCGACCATCTTGAGGATGTCGTCTTTGGTGTAACTGTACATACCGTATTCTAAATGAGACCGCCCATTCATGACAAGAGGGTGTGAAGTTGTCGGACTGCGGGTCAACAGGATTGGAAGCAGTATCTCACTATACACAACTCATCATTTAATCTATAGTATGCCGGTCAGGAAGAGTCCGGACCGGTACAAACGGTCCCGTGGAGCGGGAAAAACTCCCGCGTTTTGTCATTCGAAACACTATTCGCAACGAACAAGCAAGCGCCCCTGATTACAAGGATTTTCACATGGAACAAATTTCTCCGGAAACAAAGGACCGTCTGTCCTTTGAAGACCTCGGTCTCGATGAGGTGGTTCTCAAGGCCGTAAGCGCCAAGGGTTTCACCGAACCAACCCCTATCCAGGTTCTCGCCATACCCCGTCTTCTCGACGGCGACGCGAACGTGATTGCGAAGGCACGCACCGGTACGGGTAAAACCGCTGCATTCGGTTTGCCGCTGATCCAGGAACTTCGCGCGGACAAACAGCAACCCCGCGCTCTTGTGCTCGTTCCCACCAGGGAACTCGCCATTCAGGTAGCGACCGAGATTGAATCATTCAGAACAGAACCGTATCCCCGGACCACTGTTGTTTACGGCGGTGCGTCCATCGTTGAACAGTTACGAAACCTCCGCCGCGGTACGGAAATAGTGGTGGGCACTCCCGGTCGGGTCATCGATCATCTTGAACGCCGTTCGCTTGATCTTTCCGCCATTGAATACTTTATTCTCGATGAGGCCGATGAAATGCTCAATATGGGCTTCATTGAAGACATTGAAGCCATTTTCGGCCGGGCGAATCCCGAAGCCCGCGTTCTCATGTTTTCGGCCACCATGCCCAAAGCAATTCTCTCGATTGCCTCGAATTTCATGGGAGACTATGAAATAGTGGAAGAGGAAGCGGTTCCCGATGAAACCGCCCTCACAGATCAGCATTACTGGATTGTCCGCGAGGATGACAAGACCGAAGCGCTCGTCCGCCTCATCGACATGACACCCGATTTTTACGGGCTGGTTTTCTGCCAGACAAAGGCCGATGCCGACGCGGTGGCCAAGGAACTCGATGAACGCCACTACCAGGCCGCCGCGCTTCATGGGGACATTGCCCAGAGTCAGCGTGAAAAGATACTCGGGCGGTTCCGGATCAAGAAAACCAGAATTCTGGTTGCCACTGATGTGGCCGCGCGGGGAATCGATATTGAAGGTATTACCCATGTCGTCAACTACGCGTTGCCCTATGACGGCCCTACCTATACGCACCGCATAGGCCGAACCGGCCGTGCCGG
>CAZQEF010000281.1:0-2903 GCA_964592325.1 uncultured Treponema sp.
CACTGCAACCTTGTATTTTCCGTTAACGTCACGTGTCCTCAAAAGGAAGGTAAAATTCCGCAGGGGCCGAACACCAAGCTGTACATTGCAGTCGGTAAAAAGATTCAGGCTGTGCGAAAAATCGCGCGCGGTTCTCCGGATGTCATCCGGCCATGGGTATCCGTCACCAAGAGCAAGATTCCACCGTTTGTTTCCGTCGGCATCAGAACCGGTTGCATTCCAGTCCGGAAATTCCGGATTGGTATATTCAAGACGGCTTTCCGCGGGATCGGCACCTTCCGGGTTTATCCAGACGAGCCGTACTTCCGCGATGTTTGTATCGTCATGCGCCAGGCCTTCAACCGTAAAATCGCCGGTAGCCGTTCCAAAAAGCGTTTCGCTCTGACTGGGCGCAGTTACGACAATACCGGGCGTATTGATGTCTTCCAGTTTGAAGTATCCGGTAACCGTGTCCGATGAAAGATCATTTGAATCGACTGCTTCAAGAAGCACGGTATACTCGCCGGCGGTAGTCGGAGGAGTATACTTCCAGTTGAAACTGCCCTTTCCGTCCGTGTTTACCAGCTCCTCGGTATCAAGGGGCACGGCAATTCCGATTCCCTCATAAATGTTTATCACCACACGTTCGACACCGTCATCATCATAGGCCTGCCCGCTGATATCATATCCCGGCACAACGCTTGTGGGAGAAGCAGACGTTGTTGAAAGATCGGTTGCAATCCAGGGTTTGTCCGCTTCCGGCCACCAGAGGAACCAGCCGTGGCTCTTGTTTTCTTCGGTATTTCCGGCGGCATCAACCGCCCGTGTAACAACCTGCAGGGGCTTCTTTACGGTTAACGGGGAATTGTCCGGATTTCTGAGATCTCCGGCGGGGATTTCTATTGAACCGTTCAAAGACAGCGTTCCGTTCGTATGGGTCAGCGTTTCCGTCGCATACACCGTTCCCGTATCATCGGCTATTTCAATACGCAGGCTTTCAATCTCGATTGGTTCATCGATATTCCACCGAACGGGAACCGAACCGTTGTAAAGTTTCCGGAGATCCTGTATTGAGCGAAGTGAATATCCGTTCAATTCGGCGAGATTCGACGCGAGGGATCCCGGCAGAAGAACCGGATTGCTCAGTGTTACCACCGGAGGATTATTGTCCACTACGACAGTCCGTTCCTCGAACGAATTCGCATCACTGTTCTGGGCCGCGTCCCGGGATATGACCGTAATTATATATTCACCATCGTCATCGGTTCCGAGGTCTATATCCACCGTCCACTCATAACGCATCGCACCTGTCGGAGTTACCGTCCCGCCCGCGTACGACACCCACGGATCTGTGGATGAAGAACGGTGCTGCCAGGCGTTGTTGTAAATACGCCATGAAGCGGTTGATGCACTGGTAGTTACCACGACATCAAGAATCCCCTGATTATCCTGCACACTGCCTTCCACGGTAAAATTACGATTCACGTTCTGCATGTATTCAGGAGACGTCAGGTCCAGTACGGGACCCGTCATGTCCACCTCTTTTCCAAGACCGGGGGAACAGGCGGTGAGCAATACGGCCGCAGCAAGGGCCGCCGCGAATATTCTTGGAAGCATTGAATTTCTCACTGTGCGTCTGTCCATGGTCCGCCTCCGTAATACAGTTTTTGATATGAATACAGATAATCCCCGTATGTGTTGAGTATGTAGTTCGGATTCGTCTGCCAGTTTTGCCTTGCACTCTGGTTATACCAGTCGCAGACAATTTCCCAGGTGTGCCAGTACCATTCGTCACCGTCCTGATACGAATGTTTGGTAAAACGGAGATCGGGATCGGCATCCCGGAGCGGGAAGCCGGAAATCGTCGGCATGCCGCCTTCTATGTTCGAACCCTGAAAACGGGTATAGCTACCAGTTGATCCAGGGTCTTCATACATGATGACGCTCTTGAAAGCACCTTCGTAACCGCGATCGGAATCGACCAGCGCCGGTTCCCCGCCGGAGGCCGTTTTTGTCGCGGCAGCAGCCACGTAATATTTACCGGCGGTATCAATCGCGCCGTCACCCAGCGGAAAGAATCCGGTATAGACCGATGACACGGCAAGGGACACAAGGTCTGCCTCGGAGACATCATCATTATCCGATTTCCGGGTTGTATTTGCCGCGAGGCCGCCGGTAAGAATGGTCGAAGTACTTTCACGCATCGCGGTAAAACGTATAACCGCTCCCGGCGTTTCACTGTCTATCCTTACCCGGACATATCCAGACGGAACCGTTGTCTTGTCCCGGTTTCCGAATGTCTCATCTCCGGTGATGCTCCAGGCCGTGAGCAAGCCGTTTACGTCATATGTTGTACTCGCCAACGGCTGTACTGAACCCTCACCCTGACTGTAGCGGTCAACACGCACAACGGGTGTCGCAACTTTTTCCGACCAGAACTGCCAGCTTTGCGCGGAAGAAGTATTCCCTCCCCCATCGCGGAAAGAAGCGGCGCTTATGTCGCACGCCCATTCACGGCCGTACGGAAGCGATTCGGGAAGCACAATGGTGATGGTATCCGTTCCCGAACCGGTTACGCGGTAACTGGTTACATCAACGGTATACCGGTGGTATCCTGCAGCCTCGAAGGCTTCCCGAATGGCGGTATTGTCAAGACCGGTTTCAAAATCAAGTACATAGCTGGTCGTGATATCGGGCACCATGACACCGCCTTCCGCTTTCAGACCATGTGTCGTTTTTTTGTACGGTCCCAGCGGCTGGCCGGTCAGGGGATGCAGGGCGGGACTGCCGTTTTCTGTCTGCATGAGCGCAGAACGCTGAGCCGCGGTAAGTGACGAATTGTAGTACACCGATGCAAACTCGCTTTCCGTAAGCACCGGCGGAATAAGCCAGTCTCCGTACCGATATACCTCAATGGTTCCCGA
>CAZQEF010000282.1:0-2895 GCA_964592325.1 uncultured Treponema sp.
CTGTGCAGCCGGCACCGCATTCGCAGTACCAATTCCGACCATACGTTCCTCCTACGCTGTATAAGACAGCATGCAATCCGTTCGGTTGCACCAAACGGATAAATTATTCAAATACCAGATAATCACCAAAATACAGCTCTTCAATGCGCCCAAGCACAAACAATCCGTTTATTTCACCGAGCAGCGCTTTCTTGACTCCCATTTCACCCATCGAATCTATTTCTTCCAGAGTGCGTGCGGCGAACCATTCGAGAACAACCCGCCGGATTGACCGGCTTTTCCCGGTTATCTCTTCTTCAAATGCCAGATCGTTCGCGGGATAGGGGAAATAAACCGACACTACCACGGTCGCGGTATGCTCATCGCCCGTTTTTGCCCGGAGGGTTCCCAATTCGGTAAAAACCGCGGTATTTCCGCTTGCGTCCCCGCGTATCACTTCTTCCGCCGCGGGATCACGTGAACGCAGGGAAAAAAGCGATCTGCCGCCGTCCTCCCGAATTCGCACATGCCCTCCGGCAAATGCCCACAATGTACCGGCAACAATGCCGGCAACCAGCAGGGCGGCAATAATCAACAGGACAACAGTTGCCGTATCCATTCGTTTATTCCTGCGCATGCTGTTCAAACTCCATTAATAAAGAGGCAAGCCTTCCCTCTGTTTTGGCCATAACCGTAATGTACTCGTCTCCATATTCCACATCGCGTACGGAACCTTCGCGGTAAAGCTGTGCGACAAGGTCGCCCCGATCCAGGGGTATATGATATTCATGATCAAAACCGGCTACCAGCTTTTCAAGACCGGCACTTAAAACCGCAATGCCCTCCCCTGTCCGGGCGCTGATGGTAATTGCATCCGGAAAATCACCACGAAGCCGGGCAAGCGTATGTTCATCGGCAAGATCTGCCTTGTTAAGAATAATCTGTACCGGGTAATCCCTCACTCCAAGTTCTTCGAGTACGGAAAGGGTCGTTTCGTATTGCATCAGCATCGACGGGTCACTCGCATCCAGAACTATCATGATGGCCGAAGCATATGTTGCTTCTTCCAGAGTGGAATGGAACGCTTCTATAAGCGTATGCGGCAGATCGTGAACAAATCCTACCGTATCCGTCAATAAAATTTTTCTTCCGGACGGAAGCACAAAAACGCGGGTAGTGGGATCAAGAGTCGCAAAAAGTTTGTCTTCGGAAAGGACGTCTGCGTTGGTGAGGGCATTTAAAAGAGTGGACTTGCCGACATTGGTATAACCTACTATGGCGACAGAAGGAATTGCGATGCGTTCCCTTTTCTTCCTCATGGTGGCACGGTCCTTGCGTACTTCATGGAGATCTTTGCGAATTCGCGCTATTTTATTCAGTATCGAGCGGCGATCAAGTTCAAGCTGCGTCTCGCCTCCGCCGCGGGTTCCGTACCGTCCGCCCCGTTGCCGGGATAATGCCGTATATGTGTGCGTAAGCCGTGGCAGGGAATACTTGAGCCGGGCGAGTTCAATCTGCAACACAGCTTCCCGGGTCATCGCCCTGTCCGCAAAAATTCTGATAATCACTTCCTGCCGGTCAAAACAGAGCAATCCGGTTAATTGCTCCCAGTTTCGCTGTTGTGTCGGCGTGATATCAAACTCGAAGACAAGCGCAGTCGCACCGCAACTCTGCGCCACACGGAATATTTCTTCTGCTTTCCCGGTGCCCATCCCATATCGAGGCGCGGGCTCATAACGTCTGAGGACAACAGCATCAACCGGAGTCATGCCTGCAGTCTGCACAAGTGAGGATATTTCCTGGACAATATCACGGTCATCCCTGTTCCGGTCTTCGGTTCGCGCCACAAGCAAAACCGCGAGTGTTTCATCCTGTGCTTTATCGACATCAATCATCATAGACACTATACTCTACCAGTAGGAAAATGAACAGTTTCCGCCTGCTTTTCTCATGATTGGGCGTTTTTCTTCCGATACTGTAATGAAGAAATGTGTTTGGAGGCTTTGTGCGTACCGCACCCAAGATAGCGCTAAGTTTACTCATCTCGTTACTCCTCTTTTCGGCTCTTCTTGCCGCCTCGTATGCCGGACTGTTTACACTGATTGAAACCCGTTTCTATCAGCCATCGGTGGCATCATCGCTGGAAAAACGGCTGGATACAATATCCGGAGCACTGGATCGGTGGCACACCCGGAATTTCGAGGCATTTTCTTCCTTTCTGGATGCGGATTCCGTACGGCGCAGTCTGCTGCCGAATCAGGAACGAAAAGACATAATTGACCGTGAACGGCGGGCCGGAGAACTGCTGGCAGAGAATCCGGGTCTTGCCGGAATCCGGATTATTGATGCCGGTGAAAACAATGCCGCTACAGAACGCGAAACCCGCAGGATTCATTTCAGCACCTTTGAACAGGATATTGCCAAACGGGACGACTCGCGTATTGCGTATGAACTGTACGGAAAAAAAGAGAAAGACGTGCCCTTTGACCGACTGGTGGTCCGGAGCACGCAATCACCCAAACTGCTTCTTGACCCGGGGACAGACCGGTTCCTCTATATTTATCCGTTCCATGACGCATACGGCGCATGGCGGGGCGTTGCCGTATTTTACGTGACAACCGGAGCCGCCGTACAACAGCTATTCTCACAGAATCTTTTACGGTTGAGTGATGAACTTCAGCTTGTTCAAAGTGAGGATGGTTCCGTTTCCGGAGTTGTACTCGATCTTCCGCGTGTGGGAACCGATCTTGTTACCAATGTTATCCTTGATCGATGGTCCAGGAATGATCTCACGACCAGCCGGATTATCCAGACGGATATATCGGGCTGGATGCTGATATCAACGGTATCGGAATCGGGAAGATACATCGCGCAGGTTGCCAACGAAAATCTCTTTACGTTCTCCCCCGAGATACG